>NZ_JBIBHU010000035.1:0-84141 GCF_042957205.1 Kitasatospora sp. NPDC008115
CCCCACCCCCACGAACAACCCCGGCCCCCCCGCGCCCCTCGGCCCCACGGCCGCCTGCCCCGGGCCCCGGGCGCCCGGCCGCGGGTGGCGCGGGGTGGGGGGGGGCGCGCGCGGGCCGGGCCCCGCGCGCGCCTCGACCGAGGTGCCGGGGCCGGCCTCACGGGTGGCCCGCGGCTTGTGGGGGCTGCGGGCGTGGCGCTCGGCGTGCGGGTGCACGGCGGCGCCGAGGTGGCCCGGGTCGCCGCCCGTCACCGCGATGTCGCCCATGCGGTCCGTTCGCAGCACCGTGGCGCCCAGCGCCCGCAGCCGGTCCACCGTGCGCGGCGCCGGGTGGCCGTACGGGTTGTCCTCGCCGCAGGAGATCAGGGCCAGCCGGGGGCTGAGCGCCGCCGTCAACTCCCAGTCCTGGTAGGCCGAACCATGGTGCGCCACCTTCAGCACGTCCACCTTGCTCTCCTTCCCGGCCGTCCTCAGCCGGCTCAACAGGGCCTCCTGCGCCGGCGGCTCCAGATCGCCCAACAGGGCCATCCGCACGCCGCCCGCCAGGGTCACCAGCAGCGCGACACTCGCGTTGTTCGCACCCGACACCACCGTCGACTCCTCTCCGTCCGGCCACAGCACCTCCCACGAGACCCCGGCCCCCGCGGACCGGCGCTCGCCGGGACCGGCCCGCGTCAGCGGGACCCCGGCCCGCGCCGCCCATCCCGCGACCCGAGCGGCCTCGCCCGGCGGGTCGTCGACCGCCGTCCCCTGCACCGACGCGACCCGCCGGCCGCGCAGCACGCCCGGCATCCCCTCGACGTGGTCGGCGTGGAAGTGCGTCGTCAGGAGGAGCGGCACCCTGGTGATCCCCAGGCCGCGCAAACAGCGGTCGGCCGCCTGCGGATCCGGCCCCGCGTCCACCACCACCGCGCTGTCCGGCGGGTCCCCGTTCTCCGGCACCACCGGCAGCACCAGCATGTCGCCCTGCCCCACGTCGCACATGACCAGCCGCCAGCCCGGCGGCGGCCAGCCGGTCGCGATCCGGGCCAGCAGCGGCGGCCGCAGCAGCACCGCGAGCAGGGCCAGCAGCAACACGCCCACCGCCACCGGGCGGAGCCGGGGCAGCAGCGCGGGCAGCGTGCAGCAGAGCGCGGCCGTTGCTGCGGCGAGGCTCACCGTGCCGAACCACCCGCCCGGCCAGGACAGCCGGCCGCCCGGAAGCTCCGCACCGTGCCGGGCGACCGCGGCCAGCCAACCGGCCGGCACTCCGGCGGGCTCGGCGAGCAGCCGGGCCAGCGCGGGCGAGAGCGGGTCGAGCACCAGGACCGCGAAGCCGAGCAGGGTCGCCGGCGCCACCGCCAGCTCGGCCAGCAGGTTGCACGGGATCCCGATGAGGCTGACGTGCCCGGAGAGCACCACCGTCACCGGCGCGCAGAGCGCCTGGGCCGCCGCCGTCGCCCCGACGGCGCCCGCCAGGTGGTGCGGCCAGCCCCGCGCCCGCAAGGCGTCCGCCCAACGCGGACCGAGCACCAGCAGGCCGGTCGTGGCGAGCACCGACAGCAGGAAGCCGAAGGAGCGCGCCAGGTACGGATCGAGGAGGACCAGCAGCAGGGCCGTGCCCGCCAGCGCCGGGACCGCCTGGCGCGGGCGGCCGGTGGCCAGCGCCAGCAGCCCGATCAGCCCCGTCCCCGCCGCTCTGAGCACGCTGGGCTCCGGGCGGCAGATCGTCACGAAGGCCAGCGTGACGGCGGCGCCGAGCAGGGCCGTGGTGCGCAGCGGGATCCCGAGCAGGGCGGCGAGTCCGCTCCGCTCGGCGGTGCCGGCCCGCCCCGGGGCGCCGAGCAGCACGCCCAGCACGATCGCCAGGTTGGCCCCGCTGACCGCGACCAGGTGGGCCAGATCGGTGTCCCGGAACGCCTCCCGGAGGTCGTCCGGCAGACGTGAGGTGTCCCCCACGACGAGACCGGGCAGCAGCCCTCGCTGGTCCGCCGGCAGGCCGTCGGTGGCCTCGCGCAGCCCCGCCCGGAGCCGCCCGGCGATCCGCTGCGGCAGGCTCGGCGGCGCGAGCTGTCGCGGCTCGCCGTGCGCGATCAGCAGCGCCGCCGACTCGCCCGCGCGCTCGTCCGCCGGACGGACCGTCACCTCGGCGGCGAGCCTGGTCGAGGGCAGCAGCCGCTCCCACGCCCCGGTGTCCTCGCCCCGGACCAGGACGGTGACCGGCGTGCGGGTGCGGACGGTTCGCGGGCCCGGCGCGCCCGGGAGGACGCCGTCGGGCACGGTGACCTGGTCCACCACGGCGTCCACCGTGAGCAGGTTCTGTCCAGAGCCGGAGCCGCCGCCGCGGGAGAGGCGCACGCGCGGGTCCCCGGTGAGGGTGAGGTCGACGCCGGCCTCCGGCGCCGGGGAGGTGGTGCGGGCCAGTTCGGGCAGCGGCCCGCGGTGCAGGTCCGCGGTGTGCAGGAGGGTGGCCGTCGTGGCGGCCGCCGCGGTGAGCAGCACGGCGGCCAGGGTCACCGTGGCGGACCGGCGACGCACCGGTCCGGCGCCGGGCCCGGCCCGGAGGGCGAAGAGGACCAGCCCGAGGACCGCGGCCGCGCCGGCCGCCACCGCGAGGGCCGCGACGTGCCCGGGGCCCGGCCCGAGGACCGCGGCCGTGACCGCCCAGGCGGCGACGGCGGGCATCAGCAGGCGGAGGTCGTTCGGCCGCGGCGCGGCGGAGACGGTGTCACCGGGGATGGGCGCAGTGGTGGCGATGGCGGTACCTCCTCTCGGACGGGCACGGGCACGGGACCGGGAAGCGTGGCGGGTCGTCAGAGGGTGAGCAGCGGGCGGAGTTCCGTGTAGGTGCGCTCGCCGATCCCGCTCACCTGCCGAAGCTGGTCGAGTGAGCGGAACGCGCCGCCGTGGGAGGCGCGGAAGGCGATGATGCGCTGGGCGAGGGTCGGGCCGACGCCGGGGAGGGTGTCGAGCTGTTCGAGGGTGGCGCGGTTGAGACTGACCGGCTGTTTCGAGACGGCGGCAGGTGGCGGCCCGGTGCCCGCCCCGGCGGCCGGCTGGGGGCTCGGCTCGCCGACGAGGATCTGTTCGCCGTCCGCCAGGACACGGGCCAGGTTGAGGTTCCTGAGGTCGGTCCCGGGCAGCGGCCCGCCGGCCACCCGCAGGGCGTCCGCGACCCTGGAGCCGCCGGGCAGGGTGTGCACCCCCGGGGAGCCGACCCGGCCGCCGATGTCGATCACCACGGCGGTGCCCGGCGCAACGCCGCCGGTGTCGCCCCCGGGCAGGGCCGACTCGGGGGCGGCGGACGACGGCACCGAGGCGACGGCGATGGCCGGAACCTCGACAGGCTGCGGTCGCGCCAGCCAGAAGTGCTGGACGCCGTAGCCGACGGTGAGCAGGAGGAGGACGAGAAGTCCGACCACCGCCCGCCGGTCGAGCGTCAGCGTGTGCCCCGCCCACGGGTGTGCGACGCGGGCGGGAAGGGGGTCGTCGGGCACGGGGTCGCCGGGCAGGGGCCCACCGGGCGAGGGACCGCCGGGCACGGCAGCACCGGGCGCAGGGCCGCCGGGTGGCGGTGCGCCGGCATCGGCCGGTCCCGCGTACACCGAGGGCTCGGTGTCCGACGGTTCGCCGGCCTCGGGCAGCAGGGCCGCCATCCGCAGCGTCGCGGTCTCGTTGACCCGCTGGATCTCGCGGCGCTTGCGCGCGCCGATTCGCATGCTCGTCATGCGGAGCACGGTAGGAACCGCGCGAGCAGCACGCGGAGATTACCGAAAGCCTGTGGAAAACCCGGGGGTTGTGGATGAAGAACGTCACCCGCAGGAGGGCGGACGACCGTCAGATGTTGACGCCCTACCGGCCGGACACGGTCACCGGGGCGAGACCACCACCGCCAGCAGCCCCGGCCCGACGTGCGCGCCGATCACCGCCCCCACCTCGCCCACGTACAGGTCGCGCAGCCCCGGCACCCGCCCCCGCAGCCGTTCGGCGAGCGGTTCGGCCCGGTCCTCCGCCGCCAGGTGGTGGACGGCGATGTCCACCACCCCCTCCCCCGCCCGCTCGACCGCGATCTCCTCCAGCCGGGCGATCGCCCGCGACGCCGTACGCACCTTCTCCAGCGGCTCGATCCTCCCCCCGTCCAGGTGCAGCAGCGGCTTGACCGCGAGCGCCGAGCCGAGCAGCGCCTGCGCGGCGCCGATCCGGCCGCCCCGGCGCAGGTACTCGAGGGTGTCGACGTAGAAGAAGCCACTGGTCCCGGCGGTCCGCCGTTCGACGGACGCCGCCACCTCGTCGAGTCCGCGGCCGGCCTCGATCGCCTCGGCGGCTGCCAGCACCCCGTACCCGAGGGCCATGCCGACCAGCCGGCTGTCCAGCACCCGTACCGGAACGGGCGACTCGGCGGCCGCCAGCCGGGCGGCCTCCGCCGTCCCGGACAGCTCGCCGGAGATGTGCACCGAGACGACGCCGCGCGCGCCGGCCTCGGCGGCCGCCCGGTAGGCGGCGGCGAAGGACTCGGGGCTGGGCCGGGAGGTGGTGACCCGGTGCTTGCCGCGCAGGGCCTCGGCGACGTCCTTCGGGGAGATCTCGACGCCCTCGGCCCGCACCTCGTCGCCGACCGCGACGCTCAGCGGGACCACGGTGATCCCGTGCCGGTCGACGGCTTGCTGGGGCAGGTAGGCCGTGGAATCGGTGACGAGTGCGAGGTCGGCGGGCATGAGGCGGAGGTTACCCCCCGCCCGGGCCGGACGGCAGCATCCGGGTCTCCGCTCAGCCGGCCGACGGCCCGGCGGACGGCTTGCGCAGCCGCTGCGCCAGCTTGGTCACCGGGTCGGCGAGGCCGAGCAGTTCCTCGGCGCTGGGCCGTCCGCGGCCGTCCGTGAGCCCGGGCCGGGCGCCGCCGGGCGCGTCGGCCCCACGCGCCGCACCAGAAGCACCAGAAGCACCAGCCGCACCAGAGACGCCCGAGACGCCAGAGGCCCCAGCAGCAGAAGCACCCGTGGCGCCGGCGGCACCGGAACCACCGGGCGCACCCCCGGAAGCCCCCGGAGCCGTGTCCCAGTGCCGCAGCGCCCCCGCCTCGTCCTCGCACTCCTTGCTCAGCCGGCTCAGCTCGTCCTCCGCGAACCGGTGCATCCGGTCCTGCGCCGCCCAGCGCATGGCCTCCGCCGAGTGCGTGATCCGCTCCGCCCGCTCACGCAGCTCGGGCAGCTTCGCCGCGACGCGCGCGGTGTCCGGCTCGCGCTCCAGCATCCGCAGCTCGCCGTCCAGCTCCGCCGCGTGCGCGTCCAGCCGGGCCAGCAGCGCGAGCGACTCGCCGAGCTGGCCGTCCTGGGCGACGCCGCCCTGCAGCACCTGCCGGGTGCCGTCCAGGGAGGTCCGCAGGCGCAGCCGGACGGCGGAGATCTGCCCCTGCGGGCCGGTCTGGGTGTAGGTCTTGGCCTTGAGGGTGACGTTCTCGACCGCCCGGCGGGCCTTGGCCTCCTGGCGTTCCACCTTCTCGCCGACCGCCCGGGCGGCCTTGATCAGGCCGACGACGATCAGCGCCGCCACCCCGAGCCCGAACAGCACGGCGAGTACGAGCAACACCCCGAGGATCTCCATCACGCGCCACCTTCCACCAGCCGAACCGGCCCCCACCGGGCCCAACGCGGGCCGGCCCACCGAGGGTTCCACGGTAGCGCCGGTACCGGCCCGGCGGGCCGCCGATCAGGGACGCCGGGCCGGACTTCAGGGGCGGTTCAGGGACGGCTCGGGGTGAACCCCGAGCCGTCCACGCCCCCGGACGCGCCGCGGGGCGGGCGTTCCCCGGGGAACGCCCGCCCCACAGCCCGACCGATCGGCCAATCGACCGACGTCAGCCGGTGACGATGTTGACCAGCTTCGGCGCCCGCGCGATCACCTTGCGCACCTCGGCCCCGCCGATCGCCGCGACGACCGCCGGGTCGGCCAGTGCCAGCGCCTCCAGCTCGGCGTCCGAGATCGACGGCGCGACCTCCAGCCGGGCCTTGACCTTGCCCTTGACCTGCACCACGCACGTCACCGTCTCGTCGACGACGTACGCCGGGTCGGCCACCGGGTAGCCGGCGTACGCCAGCGTCTCGCCGTGGCCCAGCCGCCGCCACAGCTCCTCCGCGATGTGCGGGGCCAGCGGGGCGACCAGCAGCACCACCTGCTCGGCCACCGAACGCGGCGTGGAACCACGCTTGACCAGGTAGTTGTTCAGCTCGATCGCCTTGGCGACGGCCGTGTTGAAGCGCAGCCCGGCCATGTCGGCGCGGACGCCGTCGACGGCCTTGTGCAGGGCGCGCAGCGTCGCCTCGTCCGGCTCCTCGTCCGTCACCACCAGCTCGCCGGTCGACTCGTCGACGATGTTGCGCCACAGCCGCTGCAGGAAGCGGTAGGAGCCGACGACGGCGCGGGTGTCCCACGGGCGGGAGACGTCCAGGGGGCCCATCGACATCTCGTACAGGCGCAGCGTGTCGGCGCCGTACTCGTCGGCGATCTCGTCGGGGGCGACGGCGTTCTTCAGGGACTTGCCCATCTTGCCGGCCTCGCGCTTGACCTGCTCGCCCTGCCAGAAGTACTGGCCGCCGCGCTCCTCGACCTCGGCGGCGGGCACCGGGAAGCCGCGCTCGTCGCGGTAGACGTCCGCGGTGATCATGCCCTGGTTGAACAGCTTGTGGAACGGCTCGACGGACGAGACGTGGCCCAGGTCGTGCAGCACCTTGTGCCAGAAGCGGGCGTACAGCAGGTGCAGCACGGCGTGCTCGGCACCACCGACGTACAGGTCGGCGCCGCCGCCGGGCTTCTGCTCGGTGGGGCCCAGCCAGTACCGCTCGTTGGCCGGGTCGACGACCTGCTCGCGGTTGGACGGGTCGATGTAGCGCAGCTCGTACCAGCAGGAGCCGGCCCAGTTGGGCATGGTGTTGGTCTCGCGGCGGTACGTCTTCGGCCCGTCGCCCAGGTCCAGCTCGACGGTGACCCAGTCCTCGTTGCGGGACAGCGGGGTCTTCGGCGTGGAGGTGGAGTCGTACGGGTCGTAGGTGTGCGGCGAGTAGTCGTCGACCTGGGGGACCTCGACGGGCAGCATCGACTCGGGCAGCGCGTGCATGACGCCGTCCTCGTCGTAGACGATCGGGAACGGCTCGCCCCAGTACCGCTGGCGGCTGAACAGCCAGTCGCGCAGGCGGTAGTTGACGGTGCCTTCGCCGATGCCGTGCCCGGTCAGCCAGGCGGTGACGGCGGCCTTGGCCTCGACGACGCCCAGGCCGTTCAGCGTGATGCCGTTCTCGGTGCCCTCGTCGTGGGCCGAGTTGACGATGACCGAGTCGTAGGTGTCGAACGCGTCGTCCCAGGCGGCCGGGTCCTCGCCGCGCCCGTCGGTGGGCCGGACGACGCAGCCCATCGGCAGGTCGAAGGCGCGCGCGAAGGCGAAGTCGCGGTGGTCGTGGGCGGGGACGGCCATGATGGCGCCGGTGCCGTAGCCCATCAGCACGTAGTCGGCGATGAAGACCGGGACGGGCTCGCCGCTGACCGGGTTGACGGCGTAGGCGCCGGTGAAGACGCCGGTCTTGACCTTGGCCTCGACCTGCCGTTCGACGTCGGACTTGGCGGCCGCGGCGGCGCGGTACGCGGCGACGGCCTCGGCGGGGGTGGCGGCGCCGCCGGTCCACGCCTCACGGGTGCCCTCGGGCCAGGCGGCGGGCACGAGGGCGTCGACCAGGTCGTGCTCGGGCGCCAGCACCATGTAGGTGACGCCGAACAGGGTGTCGGGGCGGGTGGTGAAGACGGTGATCTTCCCCTCGTCGACGGCGAAGTCGACGCGGGCGCCCTCGGAGCGGCCGATCCAGTTGCGCTGCTGCAGCTTGATGGCCTCGGGCCAGTCCAGCAGGTCCAGGTCGGAGATCAGCCGGTCGGAGTAGGCGGTGATCCGCATCATCCACTGGCGCAGGTTGGACTTGAAGACGGGGAAGTTGCCGCGCTCGGAGCGGCCGTCGGCGGTGACCTCCTCGTTGGACAGCACGGTGCCCAGGCCGGGGCACCAGTTGACCGGCACCTCCTTGGCGTAGGCCAGCCGGTACTCGCCCAGCAGCTCGTCGCGCTCGGCGGCGTTCAGCGCGGACCAGTCGCGGCCGCCGGGGACCTCACGGGTGCCGTTCTCGAACTCGGCGACCAGCTCCGCGATCGGGCGGGCCTTGGCGGCCCGCTCGTCGTACCAGGAGTTGAAGATCTGCAGGAAGATCCACTGCGTCCAGCGGTAGTACTCGGGGTCGATCGTGGCGATCGAGCGGCGCGGGTCGTGGCCCAGGCCCAGCCGGCGCAGCTGCTGGCGCATGTTGGCGATGTTGGCCTCGGTGGAGACCCGCGGGTGGGTGCCGGTCTGCACGGCGTACTGCTCGGCGGGCAGGCCGAAGGAGTCGTAGCCCAGGGTGTGCAGGACGTTGTAGCCGTTCATCCGCTGGTAGCGGGCGAAGACGTCGGTGGCGATGTAGCCCAGCGGGTGGCCGACGTGCAGGCCGGCGCCCGACGGGTACGGGAACATGTCCATGATGAAGCTGTGCGGCTTCGCGGCGACGTCGGCGCCCGCCTGGTCGGCCAGCTCGCCGGCCGGGTTGGGGGCGTGGAACGTCCCCTCCTTCTCCCAGATGTCCTGCCAGCGGGACTCGATCTCCGCCGCCAGGGCGGCGCTGTACCGGAACGGCGCGGTCGCGGTGTCGGCCGCACCGGACGCAGGGGTCGTCTCGCTCATGGTCCTTCAAGCTCCATCGATGTCAGTTGGCGAACCGGCGTTCCGGGCCGGCGACGGGGCGGGTGCCGGGGCTGGGCCCGGACGGGCACCGGGCGGCGGGCCCGGGCGGAAAACAAAAAAGCCCCTCGCAGGAGGGGGTGCCACGCCGACTCCGGCTCCGCCCTCGGGCGTGGCCGGTCCTGGTCAGCGCGGCCGACTAAGGAGCAGGCGCGCGGTTCGCATGGGCTCAGGGTACCGCAAGGGGGTCAGCCGCCTCCCGGGGATACCGCCGACGCGCCCGCCGCCCCGTCCGCCACCGCCCGGCTCGACGGCCCGTCCGACCTGCCCGGACCCGCCTCGTCCGGACCCGCCTCGTCCGGACCCGCCTCGTCCGGACCCGCCTCGTCCGGACCCGCCTCGCCAAGATCCGCGCCCTCCGGCCCCACCCCCGCCGAACCCGCCACCCCCGCCACCCCTGCCGAATCCGCCGCACGGAACGCCGCGTCGATCCCGCGCAGCGCCCGCGCGACCCGCTCCGACTGCATCCCCGCCGCCAGCGCCCGCGCCCGGTCCGCCGTGCGCGCCGCCTCGGCCTCGTCGCCCGCCAGCCGCTGCGCGTCGGCCAGCCGCACCATGAGCAGCGCCCGCGCCCTGGCCCGGCCGGGCCCCAGGCCCGCCACCGCCCCGGTCAGCAGCTCCTGCGCCCGTCCGTGCTCGCCCAGGAACAGGTACCCCTCCCCCACCATGCCCGCGAGGTCCGCCCGCTCCTCGCTCAGCCCCGCGCCCCCGTCCAGCTCCGCGAACGCCGGCCCCGCCGTCCCCGCGAGCCCGGCCGCGTCGCCGCGCCGTCCGTGGGCGCGGGCGATCCGGCCGAGCTGCAGCGCCCGCTCGGCCGGGCCGAGCCCGTCCCCGGCCGCCGCCACCGCCTGCGCGAGCACCGTGACCACGTCCAGCCCGCGCCCGCCCGCGCTCCAGGTGGCCAGCACCACCAGGCCGCCGAGCACCGCCACCCCGTCCCGCCGCTCGCCGCTCAGGTGGGCGGCGCGCAGCGCGGCCGCGAACGCCCGCTGCGCGGCGGCGTCGTGGCCGATGTCGAACGCGGCCCAGGCGGCGAGCCGGGCGAGGCGGCCGGCCGCGCCGTACAGCGCCCGGCCGAGCGGTTCGTCGTACCCGCCGAGTTCCAGCAGCTTGGCGACCATGGCCAGTTCGGCCCGGGCGGGGCCGAGGACGAGCCCTCCTCCGCAGGAACGTTCCAGCCGCTGTTTGCTGCGGTGGGCGGCGGCCAGTTCGCCGATCACCGCCGGGTCGACGCGCAGCGCGCCGTCACCGCGGAGGGCGGGCGGCGGGGTGGCGAGCCGGCGGGCGGCCGCGGCGACGTCGGCGCCGCGGAAGAGGTCGGTGAGGCGGACGGGACCGGCGTCGGCGGCGGTCTCGCGCAGCGCGGTCTGCGCGGTGTCGGCCGTCCACGGGTCGGTCAGCAGGCGCGGGGAGAGGATCTTGGCGCCGCGGTGGCCGCCCATCGGGCCCCAGAGCTGTTCGTAGGTGACGGCGATGCCGAGGGTGCGGCCGAGCACCTCGCAGACGGCCTGGTCGTGCGGGCTGCGCGGCACCATGCCGCGGTCGCGCCACTTGTAGGGGGCGGTGGAGCTGATCGCGAGCCGGGCCGGGACGGTGAGGTTGACCTCGCGGGCGAGGCGCTCCGGGCTCCAGCCGAGCTGGTGGAGTATCCGGGCGAGTTCCTCGTTGCGCCTGCGCTCCAGATCGGCCATGGCTCCGACGGTAGCGGGCCGCCGGGGGCCGCCGCCGGGAGTGCCGGAAATGCCGTGCGGGCCGGAAGCCGCCCGGGGAACGCCGAAGGCCGCCTCCCGGGCGGGAGACGGCCTTCGTTCTTACCTGTGGAGCTACGGGGAATTGAACCCCGGACCTCTTGCATGCCATGCAAGCGCTCTACCAACTGAGCTACAGCCCCTTGACCTGCGATGTCACCGGGGGTTTCGTTCCGTTTCCCTCGGCGACATCGACTACTTTACACGGTCCGGGGGGTGCTCCACGAATCCGTTCCTCCGGCGGCCCGCTACCCGTCCGCCGACCGCTGCTCCGCCGGGGCCTCCACCGGGGCCTGCGCCGTACGCGCGGCCCGGCCGGCCGCCACCGCCCGGGCGGCGAGTACGGCGGCCAGCGCGACGGCCCCGCCGACCGTGACCGAGGTGATCAGCAGCGCGTGACCGGACTCCCCGGCCGACGCCGGCAGGTCGGACGCCCCGAGGAACACCGAGCCGACCAGCGCCACGCCGACGACCTGGCCGAGCTGGACCGCGGTGACCACCACCCCGCTGGCGTCCGCCGCGTCGGCGGGGGCGACCCGGGCGAGCGCCCGGCCGAACAGTGGTGTGTAGGCGCAGCCGGCCAGCACCCCGAGGACGGCGGAGAGCAGCAGCGGCGCCGCCCCGATCCCGGCGCCGTCGCGCAGCAGGAGGCCGAACGGCAGGTAGCCGACGGCGAGCAGGGCGGCGCCGAGCCAGGGCAGGACGCCGTGCAGGCGCCGGGGCAGCCGCTGCCAGTGCAGGCCGGCAACACCGAACCCGACGGCGATCGGGGCGGAGCAGAGTCCGGCGCGCAGGGCGCTGTACCCGAGGCCGGACTGCTGGTGCAGGGCGAAGGAGAACATGAAGCCGGCGAACGAGAGCATGATCATGAACACCGCGCCGACCGCGGGCAGCAGCCCGACCGCGCCGAGGACGCGCCCGCTGATCAGCGGCTGTCCGCCGCGCCGGGCGATCCGCCGCTCGACGAGCACGAACAGGGCGAACAGCAGTGCGCTCGCGCCGAGCATCGCCAGGCTCCAGCCGGGCCAGCCGAGCTCGTGCCCGAGCACCAGCGGGACGACGAACAGCCCGAGGGCGGTGGCGAGCACCAGCAGACCGGGCAGGTCGAAGCCGCGGTCGCGGTCGCCGGGCAGCCGTGGCAGCAGCCGGGCGCCGGCTGCCAGCAGCAGCACGCCGATCGGCACGTTGACCAGGAAGACCGGACGCCAGCCGGCGCCGAACAGGTCGGCGCTGACCAGCACCCCGCCGAGCACCTGCCCGGCCGCGATGCCGCCGGCGAGGACCGCCGAGTAGAGGCCGAGGGCGCGCAGCCGGGCCCGGCCGGTGAAGGTCCGCTGGACCAGGCTCATCACCTGGGGGACCATCAGGGCCGCCCCGGCGCCCTGGAGCAGCCGGAAGGCGATCAGCCAGCCGGTGGCGGGGGCGAGTCCGCAGGCCAGCGAGGCGGCGGTGAAGGCGGCCAAGCCGCTCTGGAAGAGCCGGCTGTAGCCGTAGCGGGCGCCGAGCCGGGCGCCGGTGATGAGCAGGACGGCGTAGGCGATGGTGTAGCCGGCCACCACGAACTGCAGGGCGGCGCCGGAGGCGTGCAGGTCGGTGCGGACGGTCGGCAGCGCGACGTTGACGATGGCGGTGTCGAGCACGGCCATGAACTGGCCGCTGAGGACGAGCGCGAGGAGCGCCCCGGGCCGGGCGACGGACGCCGTCCCGGGCCTGGCGGCGGGCGCTCCGGCCGGTGAGTCGGCCGGCGAGTCGGTCCCGGCCGGGCCGTGCCGGGTCTGGAGATCGGTCATGCGTCGAGCCTCGCGACGGCCCGGTACCAGTGGTTAGAGCCTGCCGATCCTGGTACTGGCAGCACCTGTTTCGCCCCGCCGGGCTGCGGCACGATGGCGGGTATGACCGTCGTGGACACCCCCGGCACCGTCGATCCCGCGACCACCGGCAAGGCCGCCGCCGACAACGCGACCGCCGGCAGGGCCACCACCGGCAGGCCCGCCGCCGGCCGGCGCGACCGCCGCCGCACCGAGCTGGCCGAGTACCTGCGCGCCCGCCGGGCCCGGGTCTCCCCCGAGGACGTCGGCCTGCCCCCGGGCCTGCGCCGCCGCACGCCGGGCCTGCGCCGCGAGGAGGTGGCCCAGCTCGCCGGGGTCGGCGTCACCTGGTACACGTGGCTCGAACAGGGGCGCCGGATCAACGCCAGCGCGCAGGTGCTCACCGCGGTGGCCCGGGTGCTGCTGCTGGACGCCACCGAGCGCGAGCACCTGTTCCGGCTGGCCGAGGTGGCGGTGCGGCCCCCGGCGTTCCCGGACCCGGTGCTGGACCCGTCGGCCCAGCTGATCCTGGACGCGCTGGTCCCGCTGCCGGCCGCCGTCTCCAACAGCCGGTACGACGTGCTGGCGTGGAACTCCAGCTACGAGGCGCTGTTCGCCGCCAGCCGGACGCGGACGTCCGACGGCTGGTTCAACAGCCTCTGGTGCACGGTGACCAGCCCGGACTGCTGCAACCCCTTCCTGAACCGGGACGAGCAGCTGCCGCAGATGGTCGCGGTGCTGCGCGGCGCGTACGGCCGGCACGTCGGCGAGCCGGCCTGGGAGGAGTACGTGCGGTCGCTGCTGGACGCGAGCGCGGCGTTCCGGGAGCTGTGGGCCCGCCAGGAGGTGTCCTCGCGGCGGACGTCGCTGAAGGTGTTCCGCCACCCGCGGGTGGGCGTGATGCGGCTGAACGCGACGTACCTGACGATCCCCGGGATGCCGGAGGCCTACGTCGCCGTCTACACCCCGGACGGGCCGGAGGACCGCGCGCGGGTGGAGCGGCTGGCGGCGCTGGAGCCCGGCGGCCGGACCGCCCCGTGCGGCCACACCCGCACCGGGCCGACCCGCTGAGCGGGGAACGGGCCTCGCGGGAGACGAACGGCGCCGGGAACGCCGGAAGGCCGCCACCCACCGGGTGGCGGCCTTCCTCGTCTGTGGAGCTACGGGGAATTGAACCCCGGACCTCTTGCATGCCATGCAAGCGCTCTACCAACTGAGCTACAGCCCCGCGACACACGTGATCCCTCAGGACCCCGGGTGCGGAGTGGAGCTACGGGGAATTGAACCCCGGACCTCTTGCATGCCATGCAAGCGCTCTACCAACTGAGCTACAGCCCCTCGCTGACCGGATCTCCCGCTTCCCTTCCGGGCCGCGTTCCCTCCGTGCGAACGAGGAAGACTCTAACCGCAAAGGCCCGGAACTGCGAAATCCGCCCCCCGGTGCCCCCTCCGCACCCCTGCCGGGGACCTCAGGTGTCGTCGCCGATGACCGGCTGCGGCAGGGTGCCCGCGTTGTGCTCCAGCAGCCGCCAGCCCCGCGCGCCCCGGCCCAGCACGGACCAGCAGCAGTTCGACAGCCCGCCGAAGCACTCCCACAGCACCGGCTCCAGGCCGAGCATCCGCCCGAGCATGGTGCGGATGGTGCCGCCGTGGCTGACCACGACCAGCGTGCCGTTGTCGGGCAGCTTGCCGGCCGCGTCGAGCACCACCGGCACGGCCCGGTCGGCGACCTCGGTGGCGAGCTCGCCACCGCCGCGCCGCACCGGCTCGCCCCTGGTCCAGGCCTCGAACTCCTCGGGGTAGCGCTCGCGGATCTCCGCGTTGGTCAGCCCCTGCCAGGAGCCCGCGTAGGTCTCGCGCAGGCCCTCGTAGTGCTCGACGTCCAGGCCGGTGACCGCGGACAGCTCCTCGGCGGTGCGCCGGGCCCGCTGGAGGTCCGAGGAGATCAGCAGGTCCGGGCGCAGCCCGGAGAGCAGCCGGGCGGCCCGCTGCGCCTGCAGCACGCCCTGCCCGGTCAGCTCGATGTCGGTGGTGCCCTGGAAGCGGGATTCGAGGTTCCAGGAGGTCTGGCCGTGCCGCCAGAAGACGATGCGCGGACCTCGCGCGCCCCGGCTCAGCTGTAGTCCTCGGCGCCGAAGTCGTCCGCCGGGGCCTGCTCGGCCGGGGCGACGGCGTTGCCGGCCGCGTCGGTGTGGGCGTCGGGGCGGTTGCGGGAGGCGAGGGCGTCCTCCGGCAGCGGCAGCTCGGGGCAGTCCTTCCAGAGGCGGTCCAGCGAGTAGAAGGAGCGCTCCTCGGAGTGCTGGACGTGCACGACGATGTCGAGGTAGTCGAGCAGGATCCAGCGGCCCTCGCGCTCGCCCTCCCGGCGCACCGGCTTGATGTCCAGCTTCTCGCGCAGCTGGTCCTCGATCTCCTCGGCGATCGAGCGGACCTGGCGGTCGTTGCTCGCGGAGGCGATCAGGAAGGCGTCGGTGATCGACAGCACCTCGCTGACGTCGAACGCGACGATGTTGTGGGCCAGCTTGTCGGCCGCCGCCTGGGCGGCGACGTTGATGAGTTCCTGGCTGTGCTCAGTGGCGGTCACGGTGTTCTTCCGGCTCGGCGGCTTGGGGCGCCCCGTGCGCGGCGCGCCGGGGATCGCCTTCCAGGATCTCACGCCGCCCCGGCGGCCCCGGAACCGATTTCCGGGGCCGCCCGCCCGTACGGGCCGGGCTACTGGGGCTTCGGCGGCGCGTAGTCCTTGCCGAGGACGACCACCAGGTCGGCGTTCTGCGCGTCGGTGACCTTCTTCACCGCCGTCTCCGGCAGGTTGAGGCTGATCGCCAGCGACTTCGCGGCGGCCTGCCGGGCGTCGTCGGTGTAGCGGATCTCACTGGCGGCCTGCGGCGCGCTCCTGGAGCCGCCGGGGACGAAGGTGAGGCCCGCGTTGACCACCTGGACCTGCGCGGAGGCGGCCGCCTGGTCGTTGCCGGTGGCGTCCTGGATGGAGACCCTGGCCGGTGCGTCGCCGCTGGTCGCGGCCTTGACGGTGCCGCCGAGCACCTCCTTGACCTGCTTGCCGGCGGTGGCCTCGTCCAGCGAGCCGTCCGGCTTGACGGTCAGCGCGGTGGTGCCGAACTGGCCGTTCCTGGAGAGCTGCGCCATCTGCGCGAGCACCCCGGCGAGGGCGTCCTCGGGCAGCGAGGGGTCGAGCACCGCGTTCATCCGGTGCACGTCGTCCTTGGCGTCCTTGAACTCGACCGGCATGGTGCGCACCACGGCGTCCATCACCTGGCCGAACCGGGCGAGCTGGGCGTCGCGGTTCTCGCCCTCGTTCTGCAGGGTGGCGTAGCCGACCGCGGCCTTCCCGCCGAGCAGGGTGTTCTTGCCCGCCGCGGCGAGCACCGTGCCGTCCGGCCGGCCGCCCTCGTGGACCTCGGCGTTGGTGTCCACCCGGACGCCGCCGAGCTGGGAGACCAGCAGTTCCAGGTACGGGGTGTCGAGCCGCCAGGTGCCGGCGACCGGGGCGCCGAGCACGGTGGCCAGGCCCTCGCGGGTGCCGGAGGCGCCGAGGGTGTCCATGGCCTGGCCGACCGTGGTGACCGGCGGATCTCCGGGGCCGGGCAGCCGCAGGGTGTCCGGCAGCAGCAGGACGGTGCCCTTCTTCCCGGAGGCGTCGTTGACCAGCAGCGCGCTGGAGACCTTGCCCTGGAGGTCGCGCAGGTGGACGACGTTGACCTGGCGCGGTCCGGCCGCGGCGGCCGCGCCCTCCTTGCCGCCGCCGGTGAACCAGAGGTAGCCGCCGGTGCCGGCCGCCGCGACCGCGAGGACCACGCCGGCGCCGATCAGCCGGGTGCGCAGCTTGCGGCGGCGCTCGGCGCGCACCTCGCTGCGGGACTCGGCGAACTTGAGCCAGTCGATGACGTCCTCGGACTTCTCCGCCTCGTCGTCGACGAAGGTGAACTCGCCCGTGGTGTAGTCGTCCTCACCGGCCCCGGCCCCGGCCCTGGCGCGGGCCGGGCGGGAGCCGCCGACCTGCTCGGACGGCGCCGCGGGCCGCGCGGGGGCGGCCGGCTCGGCGGCGGCCGGGCGCGGCACCCGGGGGCGCGGCGGTACGGGCGCGGGCGCGACGGGCTCCGCCGCCGGAGCGGGCTCCGGCGGGGCGACCACCGGCATCTGCGCGGTCGGGTACGACTGCTGCTGTTCGTACGGCTGCGAAGCCGGCTGCGGCTGCTGGTAGCCCTGCGGCGCCGGCTGCTGGTACTGGTCCTGGTAGCCGTAGCCGCCCTGCTGCTGGTACCCCTGCGGCACCTGCTGCCCGTATCCCCCGGGCTGCTCGTACTGCGGCTCGTAGGAGCCCTGGTACCCCTGCTGCTGGTACTGGTCCTGGTAGCCGTACTGCCCCTGGCCGTAGGGCGCGGACTGCACCGGCTGCCCGTACTGGTCGTACTGGCCGGGCTGCTCGTACTGGCCGGGCTGTTCGTACTGGCCGGGCTGTTCGTACTGGCCGGGCTGCTGCTCGTAGCCGCCCTGCTGCTGGTAGGGCTGGTACTCCTGGTACTGCCCCGCGGACCAGTCGTCCGGCTGTCCGGACTGCTGCCCCTGAGGTCCCCTGCGCTCGCTCATCCGTCGGTCGGCCCCTCCGGGATCAGGTCCGGTGCGGCGCGTACAGCGCCCGCTTGTCGATGTAGCGGACCACGCCGTCCGGGACGAGGTACCAGACCGGCTCGCCCTTGGCGACCCGGTCGCGGCAGTCCGTGGAGGAGATGGCCAGCGCCGGGACCTCCACCAGGGAGACCCCGCCCACCGGAAGCCCGGCGTCCGACAGAGTGTGCCCCGGCCGGGTGCATCCGATGAAATGGGCGAGCGAGAAGAGCTCGTCGGAGTCCCGCCAGGAGAGGATCTGGGCGAGCGCGTCGGCGCCGGTGATGAAGAAGAGGTCGGCGTCCGGGTGCATCGCGTGCAGGTCGCGCAGGGTGTCGACGGTGTACGTCGGGCCCTCGCGGTCGATGTCGATGCGGCTGACCGAGAACTGCGGGTTCTCCGCGGTGGCGATGACCGTCATCAGGTAGCGGTCCTCGGCCGGGCTGACCTGCCGGTCGCTCTTCTGCCACGGCTGTCCGGTCGGGACGAAGATCACCTCGTCCAGGTGGAACGCGCTGGCGACCTCACTGGCGGCGACCAGGTGCCCGTGGTGGATCGGGTCGAAGGTGCCGCCCATCACGCCGAGGCGACGCCGCTCCGGCGCCGGTACGCCGGGATTCCCGGTCTGCTCTCCCATGGCGCCACACCTTACGCGACGCCCGTTGCGGTGCGGGAACGGCCGGGTGACGGGCGTCCCGGGGGCGGTGCCGCACCCCGGGCCACCGTCGGCCGGGTCAGCGGTCCCGGTTGAAGCGGGTGGTCACGAAGAGCAGCACCAGGAGGACGAACAGCGCGGCGCCACCCGTCAGGTACGGGTTGAGGCTGTCGTGGTTGCCCCCCTCGCCCTCGTTCGCGAGGAGGTTCAGGACGGGGAGTGCGGCGGCAGTGCTCATGGTCGGCGGGACCTTCTCGGCTCGGATGGCGGGCAGGGGGTGTCGTACGGGCCGGTGAGGGCCCACCCGTCATCGTACGGGGGGTTACACCGCAACCGCTCGGCGGGCCACCGCGGCTGAGCCGCCGTGAGCCGGGGCCGGGAAAGGGCCGCTCCGGCGGGCCGGTCAGTTGTTGCGGCCGGCCCGCAGCAGGACCCAGGCCAGCAGGCCCACGCCGACGAACGACGCGACCACGATGATCCGCAGGAAGAGCCCGGGGCCGTCCTCCGCGGAGATCGGGGCGGCCAGGCTGGCAAGGGCGGCGGTGGACATCTGCGGGCTCCTCGGACTGCGCGGTGCCGCGGCCTGAGGTGGCCCGGCTCTCCCGGGCAATCAGGGTAAACCGCCCTCACACCGGCGCCGCCCACCGCCCCCGCGGGCACCGTCCGCGCCGCCCCGGACGGGCGCCCGCGCGACCCGGGACACGCCGGCGGGGACGAGTGCGCAACCGCGGACGTTGTCCGGACAGTCGTTGCAGACGAAGACCAGCGGGGGCCGGCCGGGGACCGGGGCCACCGTCGACAGGGAGGCACTCACACATGACCGACACGACCGCGAAGACCCCGAGCCGGCGCCGCCAGCGCTTCCCGGAGATCTCGACCCGCGCCTGGGAGCACCCGGCGGACCGCTCGGCGCTCGTCGCGCTGCGCAAGCTGACCGGCTTCGACGACGTGCTGAAGAGGCTCGCCGGCCTCGTCTCCGAGCGCTCGATCCGGCTGATGTTCCTGGCCACCGCCGTGAAGACCTCCGAGCGGCAGTTCCCGGAACTGCACGGGATGGTCCGCGACGCCGCCTACGTGCTCGACCTGGAGAAGGTGCCGGACCTCTACGTCACCCAGGACCCGGCGGTCAACGCCTTCTGCATCGGCATCGACACCCCGGTGATCGTGGTGACCAGCGGCCTGGTGGAGCTGCTGGACGAGGAGGAGCTCCGCTCGGTGATCGGCCACGAGGTCGGCCACGCGATGTCCGGGCACGCCGTCTACCGGACCATGCTGATGATCCTCACCAACATCGCCACCCGAATAGCCTGGGTGCCGCTCGGCAACCTGGCGATCATGGCGATCGTCACCGCGCTCAAGGAGTGGTTCCGCAAGGCCGAGCTCTCCAGCGACCGGGCGGGCCTGCTGGCCGGGCAGGACCTCCAGGCCTCGATGCGGGCGCTGATGAAGCTGGCCGGCGGCCACAACCTGGCCGAGATGAACGTGGACGCCTTCCTGGAGCAGGCCGCGGAGTACGAGAAGGCCGGCGACCTGCGCGACGGCGTGCTCAAGCTCCTCCAGGTGCTGCCGCAGAGCCACCCGTTCGCGGTGGTCCGGGTCGCCCAGCTGAAGAAGTGGGCCGAGAGCGAGGAGTACCGCTCCATCCTGGCCGGGGCCTACCCGCGCCGCACCGACGACCCGGACACCTCGGTCGGCGAGCAGTGGCGGGCCGCCGCCGAGCACTACACGACCTCGGTGAAGGAGAGCAAGGACCCGCTGATGGGCCTCATCCGCGACGTCGCGGGCGGCGCGGCCTCCGTCGGCGGCAAGCTCCGCGACACCTTCACCGGCGCCGGACGCGGCAACGGCAACGGCAGCGGAAGCGGAAGCGGAAGCGGCGGCAAGGACGGCGGCTCCTCCGGCAACGGCT
This sequence comes from Kitasatospora sp. NPDC008115, assembly GCF_042957205.1. Lineage (NCBI taxonomy): Bacteria > Bacillati > Actinomycetota > Actinomycetes > Kitasatosporales > Streptomycetaceae > Kitasatospora > Kitasatospora sp. NPDC008115. The sequence continues at coordinate 19,529 of NZ_JBIBHU010000035.1, forward strand.
GAGGCACCGCCCGCAGGAACGACCCGACGGCCCCCGGCCACCCGGCCGGGGGCCGTCGGCCGTCCTCAGCTCCCCGCCAGCACCCCGCACAGCTGCCAGGCCGGCCGCGCGTGGTTGCCCGGGTCCACCGCCGACGGCCCGGCCGGCGGCGCTGCGGCGTCCGTGCCCGCGAGCACCGGCTGCACCACCCCGGCCAGCGAGCCGTCGCACGGCGCCGGCCCCGCCTGGAGCACCGAGTCCACCAGCCGCAACTGCGCCGCCGCCAGGTCGATCCGGTCGAACTCGAAGGTCAGCTGCCGCCGCACGGTCTCCAGGGTGACCGGCGCCCCGCTCGGCGCCCCGGCCTGCTTCAGCGCGTAGACGAAGGTGTGGTCGGTGGTGATCCGCAGCGTGCCGCTGTCCGCCTCGTCGATCCGCATCGCACCGGCCACCTTCACGGTGTCCGCGGCCAGCGCGACCTGCGCCGGGTCGAAGCGGACCAGCCAGCCGGTCAGCGCGTGGTGCCGGTCGTCGACCGGCTGGACCACGCTCGCGTCGAACTGGGCCTGCTCACCGGGGGTGATGAAGGCCCGTACCTCCGCGGTCGCCCCCTGCACCAGCACGGCGGGCGACAGCGAGGACGCCACCAGGTAGCGCTGCACGGTGTCCAGCGCCTTGGTCACCTCGACCCGGGAGAAGTGCCCGGTGGCCGCCCCGGTCGGCGTGCCCAGCCCGACCGCGCCGTCGCTGTAGCCCGGCGGCAGACCGGCGAACGGGTTGGCCGGATCGGCGGCCGGGTGGACCGCCGAGGCCGGGCTCAGCGCCACCAGGCTGACGGTCAGCTGGCTGCCCTGGGGGCGGGAGGTGGGACGGGTCGGCGAGCTGACGCCGAAGTACACGGCGGCCCCGAATGCCAGCAGGATCACCAGCAGCAGCGCGAGCGCCTGCCGGGGCACGGTGCCGAGCGGGCCCAGCCGGACCTTCGGGCGGATGGGCCGGCCGAACGCGCCGGACAGCCGCTCGCGCGCCGACAGCTCCTGGATCCGGGCAGCCCGGACGAACGATTCGTCGAAGACGACGGACCGGTACTCGTCCTCGTTTCCGGAACCACCCTCGGGCGCACCCTCCGGAGGCTCGCGCGGGTCACCCATGACACCAGGGTAAGGCGCATCCTCGCCCCGGTACGAGGGTCCTGCCGCAGTTCACCGGAAACCCTCCGTGACCGGTCGCGGTGGGCCCGGGACGCACCGGCGCACCGGCCCGCCGCCCGTCGCTCAGCCCGTCGGGGCGGTGACCACGAGCGACGGCTCGGCCGGCGGCGGCAGCGGGTCGACCCCGGGGCTGCTGCTGCCGGACTCGGGCCGCCGGGGCGCACCGCCGGCCCCGCCCACGCCCTGGTAGACCGCCGCGACCGCCACCGCGACCAGGCTCACGCCCATGATCACGGCGAGCACCCAGGCCACCGGCCGGTGCCAGCGCTGCTGGGCGACGTAGCGGCCGCGCCCGGCTCCGATCGGGTCGAAGCCGCCCGGGCGCCAGCGCCGTGAGCGCCGCCCGGCGGCCCGGCCCGGGCCGCTCCACGGATCGGGGAAGCGGTGGTCGTCGTCGAGCCGGCTCGGGTACGGACGCAGCTCCAGCGGCAGTCCGTCCCCGGGCGGGACGTCATAGGCCCAGCCGGGACCGGCCGTGTCGGGCTCGAAGCGGGCCTCGGCGGCGGCCAGCTGCCGCTCCTTGGCCGTCGGCTCGTGCACGGCGGCGGACCGCACGAAGGCCTCGTCGAAGACCACGGTGGCGAACTCGTCGTCCGCGCCACCGTGGTCGGCACCGTCGGGGTACGGCAAGCCCCCCACATCGTCAGCCACGGATTCAGCGTATTACCGGGCGGGCGATTTGTCTGGGGCTCGGGGCAGTTGGTCCGTCACTCGCGTGAAGACGGGCCGGCGCAGGCCGCCCCGGCCGGGCTCAGCCGGCGTCGGCGGCGCCGCCCACGGTCGGCGTCGCCTCGCCCCGGACGTGGCCGTCACCAGTGACGATGTACTTGGTGCTGGTCAGCTCGGGCAGGCCCATCGGGCCGCGGGCGTGCAGCTTCTGGGTGGAGATGCCGATTTCGGCACCGAAGCCGAACTCACCGCCGTCGGTGAACCGGGTCGAGGCGTTGACGGCCACCGTGGTCGAGTCGACCAGCTGCGTGAAGCGGCGGGCGGCGGCCTGCGAGGTGGTGACGATGGCCTCGGTGTGGCCGGAGGTCCAGCGGCGGATGTGCGCGACGGCGGCGTCCAGCGAGGGGACGACGGCGGCCGCGATGTCGTACGACAGGTACTCGGCCTCCCAGTCCTCGTCGGTGGCGGGCAGCACGGTGGCGGCGGAGCCCTCGGCGGCCTTCAGCACCGCCTCGTCGCCGTGCACGGTGACCCCGGCCCCGGCGAGCGCGGCGAGGGCGAGCGGCAGGAAGTCGTCGGCGATGTCCTGGTGGACCAGCAGGGTCTCGGCCGCGTTGCAGACGCTGACCCGCTGGGCCTTGGAGTTGAGCAGGATGCCGACGGCCATCGCCAGGTCCGCCCGGGCGTCGACGTAGACGTGGCAGTTGCCGGTGCCGGTCTCGATGACGGGGACGGTGGAGCCCTCGACGACGGTGCGGATCAGCGCGGCGCCGCCGCGCGGGATGAGCACGTCGACCAGGCCGCGGGCGCGCATCAGCTCCTGCACGGAGTCCCGGCTCTCGCCCGGGACGAGCTGCACCGCGTCGGCCGGCAGGCCGGCCGCCTCGACGGCGTCGCGCAGCACGGCGACCAGCGCGGTGTTGGAGCGGTAGGCGGAGGCGGAGCCGCGCAGCAGCACGGCGTTGCCGGACTTCAGGCAGAGCGCGGCGGCGTCGACGGTGACGTTGGGGCGGGCCTCGTAGATGATGCCGACGACGCCGAGCGGGACGCGGACCTGCCGCACGTCCAGGCCGTTGGGAAGGGTGTAGCCGCGCACCACCTCGCCGACCGGGTCGGGCAGGCCGGCCACGTCGCGGACGTCGGCCGCGATGGCGGCGATCCGCTCCTCGGTGAGGGTGAGACGGTCGATCACCGACTCGGCGGTGCCGGCCGCGCGGGCCCGCTCGACGTCCTCGGCGTTGGCGGCGGTGATCTCGGCGGCGCGGGCGACCAGGGCGTCGGCGACCGCCCGCAGCGCGGCGTCCTTCGCGCCGCGCGGCAGCGGGGCGAGCGCGGCGGCGGCCTCCCGGGCTCGGCGCGCTACGGCGAGGACGGGGCTGTCGGCGGTGGCGAGGTCGCTGCTCATGCGCCCAGCGTAGTGGAGGGCCTCAGCCCTCCCCCGCCCCATTTCGCCCGATGAGACACCCCGCTTCGCGGCTCTCCCGCCCGGGCCGTCCCCGCGCCTCTCCCTCAGTAGGGGTGGACCCCGCCCAGTTGCGGGGGCGGGCCGGCGAAGCCCTCGGCGACGCGCTGGTGGTACGTCGCCCGGTCCACCACCTCCAGGCCGACGATCTCCCACGGCGGCAGCTTGGCCGTCACCTTGTGCTCCCCCCACAGCCGCAGCGCGATCGCCGCCGCGTCGTGCAGGTCGCGGGCCTGCTCCCAGTAACGGATCTCGGCGTGGTCGGCGGCGTAACGGGCGGTCAGGAAGAACGAGTGGTCGTGCGCCAGCCGCTCCAGGCCGGCGCGCAGCTCGGACAGCGGCGTGACCGGCCCGGCCACGCTGAGCACCACGTGCCAGAGCCGGGCCTGTTCGGGCACGGCGGGCGGTTCGGCGGCGGGGCGCCGCTCCGCCCGGAGCCGGTGTACCGTGGCGGGCCCCTGGGGCGGCGGACCGGCCGGCCCGGCGGCGGCGTCGTCCCCGCCGCCGTCGATGCTGGTCAGCCGCCGGCCCGCGGTCCCTCCGGTCAGCGCTGCCTCGCGCCTGCGTTCCACCGGCGGCCTCCTGTTCGGCGATGTCGTGTCGTCGTACCAGCCGGCCCCGGCCGGCGCGCGTACGACCGCGCCCCACCTCGCCCGTGGCCGGGCGTGCTCCCCGTGCGGAGCCGCCCGCGTTCCGGCGGTCCGGCGGCCGGTCAGCCGCGCAGGACGACCAGGTCGTCGCGGTGGACGACCTCCCGCTCGTAGGCGGCGCCGAACTCCTGGGCGAGGTCCCGGGTGGACCGGCCGAGCAGGCGGGGCAACTCCCTCGCATCAAAGTTGACCAGTCCGCGCGCGACGATGTGGCCGTTTTCGGCAAGAAGGTCCACCGGATCACCCGCGGCGAACTCGCCGTCGACCTTGGTGACCCCGGCGGGCAGCAGCGAGGCGCCGCCGGCGACGACGGCCGTGACGGCGCCCTCGTCCAGGTGCAGGGCGCCGCGCGGGCTGCTGGCGTGGGCGAGCCAGAGCATCCGGTCGGAGGAGCGGCTGCCGGTGCGCAGGAACAGGGTGCCGGTGGGGCGGCCGGCGAGCGCGTCGGCGGCGTGGCTGGCGGCGGTGAGGACGACGGGGATGCCGGCGCCGGTGGCGATCCGGGCGGCCTCGACCTTGGTGACCATGCCGCCGGTGCCGACCCCGGCCTTGCCGGCGCTGCCGATCTCGATGCCGTCGAGGTCGTGCGGCCCGGCGACCTGGGCGATCCGGCTGGTGCCGGGGCGGGACGGGTCGCCGTCGTAGAGGCCGTCGACGTCGGAGAGCAGGACGAGCAGGTCGGCGCGGACCAGGTGGGCGACCAGGGCGGCCAGCCGGTCGTTGTCGCCGAACTTGATTTCGGCGGTGGCGACGGTGTCGTTCTCGTTGACGATCGGCATCGCGCCCATCGCGAGCAGCTGGTCGAGGGTGCGGTAGGCGTTGCGGTAGTGGGCGCGCCGGCTGGCGTCCTCGGCGGTGAGCAGGACCTGGCCGACGCGCAGCCCGTAGCGGGCGAAGGAGGCGGTGTAGCGGGCGATCAGCAGGCCCTGGCCGACGCTGGCGGCGGCCTGCTGGCGGGCGAGGTCCTTGGGGCGCTTCTCCAGGCCGAGCGGGGAGAGCCCGGCGGCGATGGCGCCGGAGGAGACGAGCACGACCTCGGGGGCGTCGGGGCGGGTGCGGACCTTGGCGAGGGCGTCGACGAGGGCGTCGACCCGGTCGGCGTCGATGCCGCCGGCGGCGGTGGTGAGCGAGGAGGAGCCGACCTTGACGACGATGCGCCGCGCGGTCAGCACCTCGGCCCGCAGTTCTTCCTCGCTCATCTCGGGATTCACCCTTCCGGTGTGGTGCGCTGGCGGCGGGTCCGGGCCCCGGCCGCATCCCCCGCAATCTACGCGATCGGCGCACCCCGGCCGCACCCCGTTCCAGCGGCCGGACATTCCCCTCGAAGGCCCCCGGCGGCCCGACGTCCCGTCAACGGCGAAGCCCCCGGCGCCTGTTGGAAAGGCGGCGGGGGCTTGCCGGGGTCATGGACCGGTGCGGACTCAGTAGTCCTCGTCGTCGCCCTCGATGGCGGCCTGGCGGCCGCTGGAGAGCGCCTCGAAGGCGAGGTACTCGGCCTCGGCGGCGTCCCGGCCCTTCTGCTTCTCGCGGCGGCGGTCGACGGCCGGGCGCGGGTTCTCGAAGCGGTGGTCCTCACCGCGGCGGCCGAGCATCTCGGCGCCGGCGGCCATGGTCGGCTCCCAGTCGAAGACGACGGCGTTCTCGTCGGGGCCGATGATGACGGTGTCGCCCTCGTGCGCGCCGATCTTCCACAGCTCCTGCTCGACGCCGAGGCGGGCCAGCCGGTCGGCGAGGTAGCCGACGGCCTCGTCGTTCGAGAAGTCGGTCTGCCGGACCCAGCGCTCGGGCTTGCCGCCGCGGATGCGGTAGGCGCCGTCCTCCTCGGTGATGGTGAAGCCGGCGTCGTCGACGGCGGCGGGCCGCAGGACGATCCGGGTGGACTCCTCGACCGGCTTGGCGGCGCGGGCCTCGGCGACGATCTGCGCCAGGGCGAAGCTCAGTTCGCGCAGGCCCTTACGGGAGGCGGCGGACACCTCGAAGACGCGGTGGCCGCGCTCCTCCAGGGAGGCGCGGGTGAGGTCGGCGATGTCCTGGCCGTCCGGCACGTCGGTCTTGTTGAGGGCGACCAGCCGCGGGCGGTCTTCGAGGCCGCCGTACTGGGCGAGTTCGGCCTCGATGGTCTCCAGGTCGCTCAGCGGGTCGCGGCCGGGCTCCAGGGTGGCGCAGTCCAGCACGTGCACCAGCACGGAGCAGCGCTCGACGTGCCGCAGGAACTCCAGGCCGAGGCCGCGGCCCTGGCTGGCGCCGGGGATGAGGCCGGGGACGTCGGCGATGGTGTAGACGGTGTCGCCGGCGGTGACCACGCCCAGGTTGGGGATCAGGGTGGTGAACGGGTAGTCGGCGATCTTCGGCTTCGCGGCGGAGAGCACGGAGATCAGCGAGGACTTGCCGGCGCTCGGGTAGCCGACGAGGGCGACGTCGGCGACGGACTTGAGCTCCATCACGATGTCGCGGGCGTCGCCGGGCTCGCCGAGCAGCGCGAAGCCGGGGGCCTTGCGGCGGGCGGAGGCGAGCGCGGCGTTGCCGAGGCCGCCGCGGCCGCCCTGGGCGGCGACGAAGCTGGTGCCGTGGCCGACGAGGTCGGCGAGCACGTTGCCCTTCTTGTCGAGGACGACGGTGCCGTCCGGCACGGCGAGGACGAGGTCCTGGCCGTCGGCGCCGGTGCGGTGGCCGCCCGCGCCGGGCTTGCCGTTGGTGGCCTTGCGCTTGGGCGAGTGGTGGTACTCGAGCAGGGTGGTGACCTGCGCGTCGACGGTGAGGATGACGCTGCCGCCCTCACCGCCGTTGCCGCCGTCCGGCCCGCCGAGCGGCTTGAACTTCTCGCGGTGCACGGAGGCGCAGCCGTGGCCCCCGCTGCCCGCGGCGACGTGGAGTTCGACGCGGTCCACGAAGGTGGTCATGGAAGTGCCTCCGATACGAAAGGAAATTGTTCTGCCTGCAGTAAAGCGCGAAGGGTGGACCGGAACATTCCGGCCCACCCTTCAGTGTGAGTCAGGTGTGACTCAGGCCTCGACGGCCACGACGTTGACGACCTTGCGGCCGCGGCGGGTGCCGAACTGCACGGCACCGGCGGTCAGCGCGAACAGGGTGTCGTCGCCACCGCGACCGACACCGGCACCCGGGTGGAAGTGGGTGCCGCGCTGGCGGACGAGGATCTCGCCGGCGGAGACGACCTGGCCGCCGAAGCGCTTCACGCCGAGGCGCTGGGCGTTCGAGTCACGGCCGTTGCGGGTAGAGCTTGCGCCCTTCTTGTGTGCCATCTGGCTATCCCCTTACTTGACCGAGTCGATGCTGGTGATGCGCACCGCGGTGTGCTGCTGGCGGTGGCCCTGGCGACGGCGGTAGCCCGTCTTGTTCTTGTAACGCAGGATGACGATCTTGTCACCCTTGGTCTGGTCGACGACCTCGGCGTGGGCCTTGACGCCGGCCAGCACCCACGGGTCGGAGGTGACGGCCTCGCCGTCGACCACCAGGATGGTGGAGAGCTCCACCGAGTCACCCGGCTTGGCCTCGATACGGTCGATCTCCAGCACGTCGCCGACGGCGACCTTGTGCTGGCGGCCGCCGGCGCGAACGATCGCGTACATGCGGTACCTACTTTCCCAACTCGGTCGGAGCTCCTGATGCCAGCCACCTGGGTACGGACACAGGGGACCTCTCCCATGGGCCTCTTGCGAGGACCGGGAGGTGATGTGCTCGGGAGCATGGCGCAGACACGCCAGTGGTCAAGAATACGGACCGGCCGCCGCGGGGGCAAACCGGCCCGTACTGGCCCGGGGCGGAGGGTGTCCGCCCCGGGCCGGGGCACTACTCGGCCGCCGTATCACCCTCGGCGGCCGCCGCCTTCTTGGCCGCCGCGCTCGTCCGCTTGGTGGCGGTCTTGCGGGCGGTGGTCTTCTTCGCCGCCGTCGTCGTCTTCTTGGCGGCGGTGGTCTTCTTGGCGGCGGTCTTGCGGGCCGCCCGCTTCTTCGGCGCCGGCGCCTCCTCGGCGGGCTCCTCGGCCGCGGCCGGCTCGGCGGCGGCCTCGGGGACCTCGGCGGCCGGCTCGGTGACGGCCTCGGCCTCGACGGCGGCCGGCTCGGCCACCGCCTCGACCACGACCGCCTCGGCCGGAGCCTCCGCAGCCGGGGCCTCCGCGGCCGGGCTGACGGCCGCGAGGGCCGACTCCAGCGCCGCCTCGGCCTTGGCCTGGAGCACCACGATCTCCGCCTCGCCCGGCGCACCGGCCGGGGCCGTGGCCTTGCGCACGGCCCGGCGGCGGGGCCGCCCGGCGGCCGTGGTGGCGGGGGCCGGCGCGGCGGGCGCCTCGACGACCGCGGCCTCGGCCACGACCGGCTCGGCGGCGGCCTCGGCCGGCGCCTGCCCGGCGCCCGGCACCTCGATCGCCAACTGGCCCTCGATCTCCTCGCGGACCGGCGCCTCGACGGTCTCCACCGGCTCGACGGACTCCACGGCCTGGGCGGCCTCAATGGCCTGCGGCTCCTCGTGGGCCGCGCCGCCCTTGCCCCGGCGACGGCGCTTGCCGCCACCCGAGCCCGCCTCGACGGCGGCGGTGCCACCGGCGTGCACATGGGTGCTCGGCTGCTCCATGTGGACGATCACACCGCGGCCGTTGCAGTGCACGCAGGACTCGGAGAAGGACTCCAGCAGCCCCTGGCCGACCCGCTTGCGGGTCATCTGCACCAGGCCCAGCGAGGTGACCTCGGCCACCTGGTGCTTGGTGCGGTCGCGGCCCAGGCACTCCAGCAGACGGCGCAGCACCAGGTCGCGGTTGGACTCCAGGACCATGTCGATGAAGTCGATCACGATGATGCCGCCGAGGTCGCGCAGCCGCAGCTGGCGCACGATCTCCTCGGCCGCCTCGATGTTGTTCCGGGTGACCGTCTCCTCCAGGTTGCCGCCCTGGCCGACGAACTTCCCGGTGTTGACGTCGATGACGACCATCGCCTCGGTGCGGTCGATCACCAGCGAGCCGCCGCTGGGCAGCCAGACCTTGCGGTCCAGCGCCTTCATCAGCTGCTCGTCGATCCGGTAGGTGGCGAACACGTCCACCTCGGAGGTCCACCGCTGGAGCCGCCCGGCGAGGTCCGGGGCCACGTTGGAGACGTAGTCGTGGATGGTGTTCCACGCCTCGTTGCCGGAGACGATGACCTTGGTGAAGTCCTCGTTGAAGATGTCGCGGACGACCCGGACGGTCATGTCCGGCTCGCCGTACAGCAGCGCGGGGGCGTTGCCGGACGCGGCCTTCTTCTGGATGTCCTCCCACTGCTGCTGCAGCCGCTGGACGTCGCGGGTCAGCTCCTCCTCGGAGGCGCCCTCGGCGGCGGTGCGCACGATGACGCCCGCGTCGTCCGGGACGATCTTCTTGAGGATCTGCTTCAGGCGGGCGCGCTCGTTCTCCGGCAGCTTGCGGGAGATGCCGGTCATCGAGCCCTCGGGCACGTAGACCAGGTAGCGGCCGGGCAGCGAGATCTGGCTGGTCAGGCGGGCGCCCTTGTGGCCGATCGGGTCCTTGGAGACCTGCACCAGCACGGACTGGCCGGACTTCAGCACGGACTCGATCCGGCGCGGGCCGCCGTGGCCGCCGAGCGCGCCGAAGTTGACCTCGCCGGCGTACAGCACCGCGTTGCGGCCCTTGCCGATGTCGACGAAGGCGGCCTCCATCGACGGCAGCACGTTCTGGACCTTGCCCAGGTAGACGTTGCCGACGTACGAGGTGGCCTGCTCCTTGTTGACGTAGTGCTCGACGAGCACGCCGTCCTCAAGGACGCCGATCTGGGTCCGCTGGCCGTTCTGGCGCACCACCATGACGCGCTCGACCGACTCGCGGCGGGCCAGGAACTCCGCCTCGGTGATGATCGGCACCCGGCGGCGGCCCAGCTCGCGGCCCTCGCGGCGGCGCTGCTTCTTGGCCTCCAGGCGGGTGGAGCCCTTGATGGACTGCACCTCGTCCGGGTCGAACGACGGCTCGGTGGAGCGGCGGCGCGGCTCGCGCACCTTCACCACCGTGCGGACGCCGTCCTCGGTGGTCTCGGCGGTCTCGACGGCGCCGGCCTCACCGCTGCGGCGGCGACGGCGGCGACGACGGCGCGACGAGGACAGGCCGGCGGCCAGGTCGTCGTCCTCGTCCTCCTCGTCGGCGTCCGCAACGGGCTCCCCGGCGGCGGGCTGCTCGGTCTCGGGCGCCTCGGCCTCGGCGTCCTCGGCCTCACCGCGACGACGGCGGCGGCCACCGCGGCGGCGGCGGCGCGAGGGGCGACCGTCCTCCCACTCGTCCTCGGCCTCGGGGCCGGTGGCGGGGGCCTCGACGACGGCGGGCGCCTCGGCGGCCGGCTCCTCGACGACGGGCTTGGCGACCGCGGGCTTGGCGGCCGCGGACTTGGCAGCCGCGGACTTGGCAGCGGCGGGCTTCTCGGCGGCGGGCCTCTGGCGGGCCGGGGTCTGCACCCGCACCGAGGTGCGGACGCGGCGGCGGCGGCCGACGCCGCTGTACTCGAACTCGTCCTCCGACTCCTCGCGCTCGGCCGGCGCGGCGGGCGCCTCGACGGCGGCCGGCTGCGGGGCGGCCTGCGCCGCCGGAGCGGCCTGAGCGGCGGGGGCGACGTAGGGGGCGGGCTCCTGGAAGACCGGCGCCTGGAAGATGGCGGTGGACGGGCGGACCGCGCGGCGGCGCACCCGCTGCGGCGGCTCGGCCTCGGCGGCCGGCGCAGGGGCGGGCTGCTCGACGGCGGGGGCGGGCTCGACGACCGGCTCCTCGGCCGGGGTCTCCTCGGCCTCGGGCTCCTCGGCCACCGGCTCCTCGACGGCGGGGGCGGGCTCGACCACCGGGGCGGCCTCGACCACCCGGCGGCGGCGGGTACGGCGCGCCGGGACGGCCGGCGCCTCCTCGGCGGGCGCCTCGACGGCCGCCGGGGCGGCCACGGGCTCGGGCTCGGGCTCGGCGGTGACGGCCTGCACCGGCTCCTCGGCCGGCGCCGCCTCGGCCTTCTTGCGGGTCCGGCGGGCCCGCACGGGCTTCTCCGCCTTCTCCGCCTTCTCGGCCTTCTCGGCCGCGGTCTCGCCGGCCTCCGGCGCGGTGACCACGATGGCGGTGGCCTCGGGCGCACCGGCGGGCGCCTCGGCGCGCTTGCGGGTGCGGCGGGCGCGCACCGGCTTCTCCGCCACCGGCTCGGCGGCGGGCTCGGGCTCGGCCGCGACCGGCGCCGGCTCCTCGGCCGCGATGACCGTCTCGGCGCTCTCCGCGGCCGCGCCCTGCGGCGCTCCGGCCGGGCGGGAGACCGCGCGGCGGCGCCGGCGCGGCGGCGCGGCGGAGGCGCCCTCCCCGCCGGTGGCGGCGGTGTCGTTGTGTTCCGTTGCCGCAGACTGCTGCGGATCGGTGTTCTCGAGCATGCGGGTGGATCTCCCGTCAGGCCCCCGGGCTCCGCATCCGGGCACGGCGCGGCACCGGTGGCCGGCCGGCATCACGACGATGCTCGGGCCGGACCCTTTCACGGTGCCGCCGCGCGGACGCGAGGCCGCACAGGGGCTCGTAGTCTCGCTCGGCGCCCCGCGCTCGGCGGGGTGTCGAAAGTCTTCTGGTCTGACCAGTCTTCTGAGGTTTTCCCAAGCTGCGCCGTCCCCCAACCCCGGGTGGCTCCCGGACGGGGTCCTCGGGCCCACCGACCGTCGGGGTCGGCGGGCCGCAAGAGGCCGGCCTGTGCTTCGACGACGCTCGCTCCCCTGGGGAGCCGCGGGGGCCTGGAGGACCAGCGGGCCCAGTGGGGAACTGGACCCGGCCTCCGCCCGCTAGGCGGACGCGGTTGCGCGCGGCTCGCCGGTGGCCACAGGGCCGGCCGGGGCCGCGGCGCGGTCGAGCGCCAACGGGTCGGTCACCGTGCCGGTCCCCTCGTCGAGCGGCCCCTGCGCCAGCCTGGTCACCTCTGCGGGGACCGGCGGCGCCAGGTCGGCCGTCGCACGGAGACCGGACAACACGTCGTCGGGTCGTACGGCGGGTGTGGCGTGTCGTACTACCAGGCGCAGTATCGCACAGGGACGCCCGGTCCGAACATCGCGGGCCTCTTCGCCCGCCGTGTCCGCACCGCCGTCGACCTGCGGCGGGAGGACTTCGAGAGCCGCCACCGCGCCGCGCGCGTCGAAGACCCGGACGCCGTTCTTGGTGAGGCGTTCGACCTCGACCCGCTCCTCGGCGAGGAACGCCGCGGCCGCGCGGTCCGCCTCCTGCGGCTCGACCCCGTCGAGCCGCACCCGCCACTCGGAGGCCTCCAGGCGCTCCACGAAGTTGGACGTGCGCACCTCGACCGCATCGATCACGTCGAGGCCCCCGGGCAGCGACTCGTCCAGCAGGACGCGCAACTCCTCGGGGTCACGGGGGGCGGCGAGCCCGATCTCCAGGTACTCCGCCTCGCTGGCCACACCGGTCGGCGCGGCGTTGGCGTAGGACACCTTGGGGTGCGGGGTGAAGCCGGCCGAGTAGGCCATCGGCACCGCCGACCGGCGCAGGGCGCGCTCGAAGGCGCGCTGGAAGTCGCGGTGGCTGGTGAAGCGGAGCCGGCCGCGCTTGGTGTAGCGGAGACGGATCCGCTGCACCGTCGGCGCGGGCGGCGGACCGTCGGGCGTACGGCGTGCCAGGGTCGCTCAGTCCTTCGTCAGTTTTTCCCCGTCCGCAGTGGAGGCGTTTTCCCGCCACTGTCCGGACGCTGTCACCTCAAAGGGTACGCGCCCCGGCCCACCCCTCGCCCCGCCCCCGCCCCCGGGCGCACGCCACGCCCCCGGACCGCCCTTCGGGGCCTCACCCCGTGTCCCGCCGGTCTCACTCCTCGTAACCAGGCCGGCGCCCCCCACCGCGCCGACCCGGGGCCGGCGCGACCGGGGACGCGAATCGCCCCCGCCGGGAGCCCGGCGAGGGCGATTCATTCCATCTGACTACTTGTTCACCACGGTGAGCGGGAGGAGCTTCTTGCCGGTGGGGCCGATCTGGATGTGGGTGTCCATCTGGGGGCAGACGCCGCAGTCGAAGCACGGGGTCCAGCGGCAGTCGTCGACCTCGACCTCCTCAAGGGCGTCCTGCCAGTCCTCCCACAGCCAGTCCTTGTCGAGGCCGCTGTCCAGGTGGTCCCAGGGCAGGACCTCCTCGTAGCCGCGCTCGCGGGTGGTGTACCAGTCGACGTCGACGCCGGTGCCGGACAGGCCCTTCTCGGCGGAGGCCATCCAGCGGTCGTAGGAGAAGTGCTCGCGCCAGCCGTCGAAGCGGCCGCCGTCCTCGTAGACCGCGCGGATGACCGCGCCGATCCGGCGGTCGCCGCGGGAGAGCAGGCCCTCGACGATGCCGGGCTTGCCGTCGTGGTAGCGGTAGCCGATGTTCTTGCCGTACTTGCGGTCGCCGCGGATCGAGTCGCGCAGCTTGGCCAGGCGGGCGTCGGTGGCCTCGGCGGACAGCTGCGGGGCCCACTGGAACGGGGTGTGCGGCTTGGGCACGAACCCGCCGATGGAGACGGTGCAGCGGATGTCGTTCTGGCCGGTGACCTCGCGGCCCTTCTGGATGACGTTCTTGGCCATCTCGCCGATCTGGAGCACGTCCTCGTCGGTCTCGGTGGGCAGGCCGCACATGAAGTACAGCTTCACCTGGCGCCAACCGTTGCCGTAGGCGGTGGCGACGGTGCGGATGAGGTCCTCCTCCGACACCATCTTGTTGATCACCTTGCGCATGCGCTCACTGCCGCCCTCGGGGGCGAAGGTGAGGCCGGAGCGGCGGCCGTTGCGGCTGAGCTCGTTGGCGAGGTCGATGTTGAAGGCGTCGACGCGGGTGGACGGCAGCGACAGGCCGATCTTGTCGTCGGCGTAGCGGTCGGCCAGGCCCTTGGCGACGTCGCCGATCTCGGTGTGGTCCGCGGAGGACAGCGACAGCAGGCCGACCTCCTCGAAGCCGGTCGCCTTGAGCCCGCGCTCGACCATCTCGCCGATGCCGGTGATGCTTCGCTCCCGCACGGGGCGCGTGATCATGCCGGCCTGGCAGAAGCGGCAGCCGCGGGTGCAGCCGCGGAAGATCTCGACGGACATCCGCTCGTGGACGGTCTCGGCGAGCGGGACGAGCGGCTGCTTCGGGTAGGGCCACTCGTCGAGGTCCATCACGGTGTGCTTGGAGACCCGCCACGGCACGCCGGGGGCGTTCGGCACCACGCGCCCGATCCGGCCGTCGGCCAGGTACTCGACGTCGTAGAACTTCGGCACGTAGACGCCGCCGGTGCGGGCCAGCCGCAGCAGCAGTTCGTCGCGGCCGCCGGGGCGCCCCTCGGCCTTCCACTCCCGGACGATCCTGGTGATGTCGAGCACGGCCTGCTCGCCGTCGCCGATCACCGCGCAGTCGATGAAGTCCGCGATCGGCTCGGGGTTGAACGCGGCGTGGCCGCCGGCCAGCACGACCGGGTCCTCGTCGGTGCGGTCGCGGGCGGCCAGCGGGATGCCGGCCAGGTCGAGCGCGGCCAGCATGTTGGTGTAGCCGAGTTCGGTGGAGAAGGAGAGCCCGAACACGTCGAAGGCGCGCACCGGGCGGTGGGCGTCCACGGTGAACTGGGGGACGCCGTGCTCGCGCATCAGCGCCTCGAGGTCCGGCCAGACGCTGTAGGTGCGCTCGGCCAGGACGCCCTCCTGCTCGTTGAGCACCTCGTAGAGGATCATGACGCCCTGGTTGGGCAGGCCCACCTCGTAGGCGTCGGGGTACATCAGCGCCCAGCGGACGTCGCAGGCGTCCCAGTCCTTGACGGTCGAGTTCAGCTCGCCGCCGACGTACTGGATCGGCTTCTGGACGTGCGGGAGGAGGGCCTCCAGGCGTGGGAAGACCGATTCGACAGTCATGTGTACTAGGAACCCTTACGACGTTCGGGACCGCCGCGCACTTGGCGGGGGCGACGGCTGGGAGGGGTGACCCTCAAGGGTAGCCGAACCGCCGTGGCCCGCGGCCGGCCGAGCTCCGGCACGGGGCCGCCACGCGCCCGGCGCGGCCCGCCCGGGGCGGCGGATCCCGCACGTGAACGCGGCCCCACCGGCGTCCCACCACGGGCCCACCGCGGCCCCACCGCGGGTGCCCGACGACTGTTGACACGCTCCGAGGCCGCGTGCGGTACTGGCAAGGCTCCACCGGAAGGTCCAGTGCGTCCCCGGGACAGGGAGTCGGCCGCGCGCGCACCGGCCGCGCCGGGAGGGCCCGGCGCGACCCCCGCACCCTCCCCCGGCCGAGGCCCCCGGCCGCGCCGCCCCGCCCGCCCCGAGGACAGGAGAGCCATGACCGACACGGGCCGGCGGACGCGCCGGATCGAAGCCCCGCGGCAGGACACCGGGACCTATCCGGCGGTGGCGCGCGCGATCGCCGCCGCCCACCGGCTGGCCCGCCGCCACCCCGGGCGCTGCCGGGTCCGCGAGGTGGGCCGCTCCCGGGCGGGGCGCCCGCTGGTCCTGCTCTCGGTGGACGACGGGGAGCACACGGTCCTGGCCGTCGGCGGGCCGCACCCCAACGAGCCGGTCGGCGTGGCCGCGGCCGTCCGGCTGGCCGAGCGGGTGCTGGAGCTGCCGCCCCGCCCGGGGGTCGGCTGGCACGTCCTGCTCTGCCTGGACCCGGACGGCGCCGCGCTCAACGAGGGCTGGCTGCACGGCCCGCTGACCGCCTCCCGGCACTACGAGCACTTCTTCCGGCCGGCCTTCCACGAGCAGCCGGAACTGCTGCCGCACCCGGACGGCCCGCTGGCGCCGATGCCGGAGAGCCGGGTGCTCACCGGGCTGATCGACGAGCTGCGCCCGGTGCTCCAGTGCTCGCTGCACGGCGTGGACTTCGGCGGCGCGTTCGTGCAGCTCACCCGGCCGCTGCCGGCCCTGGCCGACCGCTTCGCCCGCTCGGTGGCGCGCGGCGGCATCCCGCTGGACGTCGACTCCTACGACGCGGTCGGCTGGGACAGCCCGGCCCCCGGCAGCTATGTGATGCCCGCGCCGGGGCGCCGCCGCCAGCCGCTGCCGGACCGCCCCGAGCTGTCCACCTGGTCGTACGCGGGCCGCTACGGCGGCACCACGGCGGTGCTGGAGGTGCCGATGTGGGCGATCGACGCGGTCGGCGACGCCCGCCCGGCGCCGGACGTGCGCGCCGCCGTCGGGGCCTGCGCCGACCGGCTGGGCGGCCGGGTCGCCGAGCTGACCACGCTGCTGCCGCTGGTGCCGCCGCACGCCGGGGTGGCGTACGGGCCGCTGCTGCGCGCCGTCGAGTTCAACCTGGCGGTCTGCCGGCCGGTGGTGGACGACTGGCTCGCCCACTGGTCGTCGGCGCCGCTCACGGTGTCCCGGGTGACGGCCGCGCGGATCGCCGCCGAGCGGGTACCGCTGCGGATCGCCTCGATGCTGCTGCGGCTGCTCGCGGACTGCGGCGGCCCGGCGGCGGACGCGGCCCGGGCGCGCGCCCGGGGGATCGTCGGGGCGAGCCTGGAGGGCCTGCACCGGCTGGGCGCCCGCTGGGTGCCGGTGGAGACCCAGGTCGCCCACCAGACCCGGGCGGTGTTCGCCGCCGCCGACCTCCTGCTGCCCCCCGTCTGAGCGAATCCGCGGAAGCGAATCCGCGGAACGGACACGAACGAGAAAAGGGCCGGCCCGGGTGAAAACCCCGGACCGGCCCTCCTCGCGGGCTCAGGCCGCTATCGGCCGCTGGCTCTGCACCGCCTGCAACAACCCGATCGCCGCCCAGGTCGAGAACATCGACGAGCCTCCGTAGGAGACGAACGGCAGCGGGATGCCGGCCACCGGCATGATGCCCAGGCACATCCCTATGTTCTCGAAACCCTGGAAGGCGAACCAGGCGACCACCCCGGCCGCCACGATGGTGCCGTACAGGTCGGTGGCGTGGCGGGCGATCCGGCAGGCCCGCCACAGCACCACGCCGAGCAGCACGATGATCGCCATCGCGCCGAGGAAGCCCAGTTCCTCGCCGGCCACCGTGAACACGAAGTCGGTCTGCTGCTCCGGCACGAACTGCCCGGTGGTCTGCGTCCCGTGGAACAGGCCCTTGCCGGTCAGCCCGCCGGAGCCGATCGCGATCCGGGCCTGGGCGGTGTTGTAGCCGACGCCGGACGGGTCGAGCGCCGGGTTGGCGAAGGCCGCGAAGCGGTCGATCTGGTACTTGCTCAGCACCCCGAGCTTCCAGATCGCCACGCAGCCGCCGACGCCGGCCAGGATCAGCCCGAACACCCAGCGGTTGGCCGCGCCGGAGGCCAGCAGGATGCCCAGCACGATGACGGCCATCACCATCACCGAGCCGGCGTCCGGCATCAGCATCACGATGGCCATCGGCAGCGTCGCCCAGATCAGCGCCCGGAACACCGCCTTGTTCGCCGGGAACTCCCGCTCCCCCGCGTCCACCTGGTCGGACAGCACGACCGCCATCGACAGCACGATCGCCACCTTGGCGAACTCGGCCGGCTGCACCGAGAAGCCGCCGCCCAGCTGGATCCAGGAGTGCTGGCCGTTGATGGTCGAGCCGAGCGGGCTCAGCGTGGCCAGCAGCAGCACGATCACGCCGGCGTACAGGAACGGCACGACCGTCCGGAACCGCCGGCTCCCTATCGCTATCACCACCGCGCACAGCACCGCCCCGATCAGGACGTTGGTCAGGTGCCGGAACAGGAAGTACTGCGGGTCGCCGTGGGTGAGCGTGTCCCGGCCCCGGGTCGCCGACCAGACCAGCAGCGAGCTGCCCAGCGAGAGGACGGCCGCGGCCAGCAGCAGTATCCAGTCGATCCGCCACAGCGGCGAGTCCTTGGCCAGCGCCTTGGGCACCCCGCCGCGCTGCGGCGCGAGGCGCAGCTGGCGGTACGAGCCGTAGGAGGTCATGCCCGGCCCCTTCCGGTGGAGCGGTTGGGTTCGACGGCGGCCCCGGCCATCACGAGCACCGGGGCGGGGCCGTCGGGCTGCGCCGGGTCCAGGAAGACCCGCGCCGGGCCGAAGCCCGCACCGGGGTCGCCCAGGGCCGCGCCGTCGGCGGCGCCGGCGACCGCACCGGCGTCGGCGAACGAAGCCGGCTTGATGATCGCGGTGCCGTCCGGGTTGAACTTCGGCAGCTCGGTCTGCGGCGTGGGCAGCAGCGCCTTGCCCTGGTCGATGGTGCCCTTGTCGTCGACGCCGTACAGCGCCTGGTAGATGCGCCGGATCGCGTCGCCGGAGCCGCCGGAGCCGGTGCCGCCCTGGCTTATCGTCATCACGACCGCGTAGTCGCGGCTGTAGGTGGTCAGGTACGAGGTGGTCTGCTTGCCCT
Organism: Kitasatospora sp. NPDC008115; assembly: GCF_042957205.1. NCBI lineage: Bacteria > Bacillati > Actinomycetota > Actinomycetes > Kitasatosporales > Streptomycetaceae > Kitasatospora > Kitasatospora sp. NPDC008115. The sequence continues at coordinate 37,781 of NZ_JBIBHU010000035.1, forward strand.
CGACCTCGGCGGTGCCGGTCTTGGCGTGCAGCTCGATCTTGTCCTGCGGCCAGCCGGCGCCGGTGAACTTCCAGGCGGCGGTACCGGTGGAGACGACGCCCTTGGTCGCCTCGTCGATGTACTGCAGCGTCTTGGCGTCGGTCGGCAGCTTGCCGTCCTCGTGCGGGGCGATCTCGCGGACCAGTTCGCCGCTCGGGCTTATCACCGCCTTGGCGACGGTCGGCCGCCAGAGCGTTCCCCCGTTGGCGAGCGCCGCGTAGATCCGCGCCATCTGCAGCGGGGTGACCAGGGTGTCGCCCTGGCCGATCGCGTAGTTGACGGCGTCACCGGCGCGCAGCACGTAGCCGTCGACGCAGTTCTCCTTGGCGATGAGGTCCGCGTACTCCTTGCCGCCCTTCTCGGCCTGGCGGCACCAGGCGTCCTTGTTGGCGTCGTAGAAGGACTGCTTCCACTGGCGGTCCGGTACCCGGCCGGTGGCCTCGGAGGGCAGGTCGATGCCGGTCTTGGCGCCGAGGCCGAACTGGTGGGCGGTCTTGTAGAACCAGTCGCCGGCGTCCTTCTTCGGCTTGATGCCGCCGTCGGCGGTCCACTGGTCGTAGGCGAGGCCGTAGAAGACGGTGTCGCAGGAGACCTCCAGGGCCCGGGCCAGGGTGATGGAGCCGTGGCCCTGGCTCTCGAAGTTCTTGAACTCGCGCCCGCCGATGGTCAGGCTGCTCGGGCAGGGGTAGTTGCCGTTGAGCGCGTAGCCGGCCTGCGCGGCGGCGGCGGTGGAGACCACCTTGAAGGTGGAGCCGGGGGCGGACTGGCCCTGTATGGCCCGGTTCAGCAGCGGGAAGTTGGAGTCCTTGCTGGTCAGTCCCTGGTAGTCCTTGCCGGAGATGCCGCCCTGCCACAGGTTGGGGTCGTAGGTCGGGGCACTGGCCATCGCGACGATCTGCCCGGTGTGCACGTCCATCACGACCGCGGCGCCCGAGTCCGCCTCGTAGTTGCGCTGGGTGTTCTTGTCCCAGGTCTTGCGGGCGTCGGCCATCGCCTGCGCCAGGTTGTCCTCGACGACCTTCTGCACCCGGGCGTCGATGCTGGTCACCAGGTTGTTGCCGGTCTGCGGGGCGGCCTCGTCGGCGGTGCCGATGACCCGTCCGAGGTTGTCGACCTCCAGCTTGGTGACGCCGGCGGTGCCGCGCAGGTCGCGGTCGTAGACGGACTCCAGCCCGGCGCGGCCGATCTGGTCGGCCGGCAGGTAGCGGTCCAGGCCCCCCTTGTCGGCGGTCTTGGAGACCTCCTCGTCGGTGACCGGCGAGAGGTAGCCGAGCACCTGGGCGAGGTTGGCGCCCTCGGCGCCGGTGTAGTGCCGCACGGCGGTGGGCTGGGCGGTGACGCCGGGGAAGTCCTCGCGGCGCTCCATTATCTGCATCGCCTGCTGGGTGGTCGCCTCCTTGGTGACCGGGATCGGCTGGTAGGGCGAGCCGTTCCAGCAGGGCTGCGGCGTCTTGGCGTCGCAGAGCCGGACCTTCTCCTGGACGTCCTTGGCCGGCATGCCGAGCACCTCGGCGAGCCGGCCCAGCACCTCCTTGCCGCCGTCCTTCTGCTGGAGCAGCGAGGTGCGGCTGACCGAGACGACCAGCTTGGTCTCGTTGCCGGCGAGGATGCGTCCGGAGGCGTCCAGGATCTCACCGCGCACGGCCGGTTCGACGACCTCGCGGATGTGGTTGCCGGTCGCCTTGGCGGTGTAGACGCTGGCGTTGCGGATCTGCAGGTACCACAGCCGTCCGCCGAGGGTGGCGAGCAGCGAGAGCACCAGGATCTGCAGCACCACCAGACGGATCGTCACCCGCCGGGTACGGCCGGTCTCGGGGATGTTGCTCACGTCTCGTGCGCTCCAAAACAGAACAGGGCGGGCGGGCTGGTCGCTTCGGCCGGGGCCGGGGGCTACGGGCGCTTGACCGCGCCGAGCAGGCGCTTCTTCTTGTAGGCCGGGCCGGTGCCGGCGTCGCGGGTGGTGCGGTAGCGGGCCAGGGTGCCGAGGCCGGGGCCGCCCTCGTCGTCGTCGGCGACGGCCAGCGGGTCCTTGCCGAAGCGGCGGGCGACCACCATCACGGCGGGTACCACGAAGGGGGCGAGCAGCAGGTCGTAGAGCAGGGCGGTCAGCACCAGCTGACCGAGCCCGACGTGCCGGGCGGCGGTGTCGCCGACCAGCGCGCCGACCATCGCGTACAGCAGGGTGGAGGCGATCGCGGCGGCGCCCACCACCAGCAGCGCGCTGGAGACCGAGCGCTGGCGGCCGTGCTCGGGGCGCAGCAGCCCGGCGGCGTAGCCCATCAGGCAGAGCACCAGCGCGTAGCGGCCGATGGCGTGGTCGGAGGGCGGGGCGAGGTCGGCGAGCAGGCCGGCCGCGAAGCCGACCAGGCAGCCGCCGGTCGGGCCGTAGACCAGGGCGAGGCCGACGACCACGAGCAGCAGTATGTCGGGGGTGGCTCCGGGCAGTTGCAGCCGGCCGAAGACGCTGACCTGCAGCAGCAGGCCGAGCAGGATCAGCACGGCGGAGACGGGGATGCGGGCGAGGCGCATGGCTCAGTTCCCCCCAGTGGGCTTGGCGGGCGGGACGGCGGCCGGGACGGCGGGGGCGGCCGGCGCGGCCGGCGCCGCGGGGGCGGCCTGGCCCTGGGCGGCCGGCGCGGGGGCGGGCGGCAGGACGGCGTCGCGCGGGTCGGTGCGCGGCGGGACGACGACCACGCCGACCAGGTCGAGCCGGGTGAACTGGACGAAGGGCTCGACCAGGACGGTCTTGGTGAGCTGTCCGGGGTTGGCCTCGACCTCGACGACCTTGCCGACCGGGACGCCGGGGACGAACGGGCGGCCGCTCTGGGAGCCGAAGGTGACCAGCCGGTCGCCCTCCTTGACCTGGGCCTTGCCGTTGAGCAGCGAGACCTTCATGGCGCTGGTGCCGCCGCCGGCGGCGAAGCCGATCTCGCCGGTGCCCTCCAGCCGGGTGCCGGCGGTGAAGCCGGGGTCGGAGGCGAGCAGCACGGTGGCGGTGGTCGGGGCGACGGTGGTGATCCGGCCGACCAGGCCCTGGCCGTTGATGACGGTCATGTCGCGGGTGAGGCCGTCGTCGCTGCCGGCGTCGATGGTGATGGTCCAGGAGAAGCCCTGGGCCGGGCCGATCGCGATGGTCTGCGCGGCCTTGACGGTGTAGCCGCCGGCGCCCGCGGTGCGCAGCAGGTCGTCGAGCTGCTTGGTGCGCCCGCCGGCCATGTCGGAGGAGGCGAGCTTCTGGCGCAGCTCGGTGTTCTCGCGGGCGAGCTGGTCGGTGCGGCCGCTGTCGGAGGCGGCGTCGCGGAAGGCGCGCACCGTGTCGGCGACCGGGTCGACGGCGCTGGCGGCGGCGCGTTCGACCGGGCCGAGGACGGTGGCGGCGGCGCGCCGGGCGCCGCCGAGCGGGGAGCTCTCACCGCCCTTGATGTCCACGGTGATCAGTGCGAAGGCGACCGCCACCAGCAGGATGAGCAGCAGCCGGCTCTCTCGTGTGTCCCTCACGGTGCTGGTACTGCCCCTTCGTACCCCTGGCCTCCTCCCCGGGGTGTGGACCCGGGCGGGGGCCCGTCTGTTCGGCTGGTGTGTCGGTTCTGCTAACGGCGCGGCGCGGCGTCGAGTACCTGCTGGAGCGCCTCGAACTCCTCGACGCACTTGCCGGAGCCGAGCGCGACGGAGTCCAGCGGGTTCTCCGCGATGTGGATCGGCATGCCGGTCTCCCGGCGCAGCCGCTCGTCCAGTCCGCGCAGCAGGGCGCCGCCGCCGGTGAGCACGATGCCCCGGTCCATGACGTCGCCGGCCAGCTCGGGCGGGCACTGGTCGAGGGTGGTCTTGACCGCGTCGATGATCGAGTTGACCGGCTCGTCGATGGCCTCACGGACCTCGGCGGCGGAGATGACGACGGTCTTGGGCAGGCCGCTGACCAGGTCGCGGCCGCGGATCTCGGCGTGCTCGTCCTTCTCCCCCTCCAGGCCGAAGGCGGAGCCGATGCTCATCTTGATCTGTTCGGCGCTGCGCTCGCCGAGGAGCAGCGAGTACTCCTTCTTGATGTGCTGGACGATGGCGTTGTCCAACTCGTCGCCGGCGACCCGGATGGACTGGGCGGTGACGATGCCGCCGAGGGAGATGACGGCGACCTCGGTGGTGCCGCCGCCGATGTCGACGACCATGTTGCCGGTGGGCTCGTGGACGGGCAGCCCGGCGCCGATGGCGGCGGCCATCGGCTCCTCGATGATGTGCACCTGGCGGCAGCCGGCCTGGAGGGAGGCCTCGATGACGGCGCGGCGCTCGACGCCGGTGATGCCGGAGGGGACGCAGACGACGACCCGGGGGCGGGCGAGGAAGCGGCGGCGGTGCACCTTGAGGATGAAGTAGCGCAGCATCCGCTCGGTGATCTCGAAGTCGGCGATCACGCCGTCCTTGAGCGGGCGGATGGCGACGATGTTGCCGGGGGTGCGGCCGATCATCTTCTTGGCCTCGGAGCCCACCGCGAGGATGCCCCCGGTGTTGGTGTTGACCGCGACCACCGACGGCTCGTTGAGGACGATGCCCTTGCCCCTGACGTACACCAGCGTGTTGGCAGTTCCGAGGTCGATCGCCAAGTCGCGGCCGATGAACGACAGGTTGCTCGCCATGGGGTGGGGTGCCTTTCCCGGGCTCGGAGTCATGTGGGGTGGACGGTGTGCGCGCCCACGGATGGGCGGCGACCAGCTGAGCTGCCTTACCGGGCCCTTGAGTCGCGTCCATCGTAGTCACGCCGGTCGGCACGGACGTCGACGTGGGGCATACCGTCCATTGTCCGGGGCGTGATCGCTTCTCCGGGCATTGGGACGCCGTGTCGGAGGGCCTGGTTCCCTATTTCCCGATAAGAATGCCCCGGCCGGGCCAATGGTCCCGACCGGGGCCTTCCGAAGGTCCCTGGTGGCCGTCGCGCCCGGTCGGATCAGACGTGCGCGGGGAAGAAGATCTTGATCTCGCGCTCGGCGGACCCGACCGAGTCGGAGGCGTGGATCAGGTTCTCGCGGGTGATCGTCGCGTAGTCGCCGCGGATGGTGCCGGCCCCGGCCTCCAGCGGGTTGGTGGCGCCGGCCAGCATGCGGATGCCGGCGATGACCTCCTCGCCCTCGACGATCAGGGCGATGGACGGGCCGGAGGTCATGAACTCCAGCAGCGGCTCGTAGAACGGGCGGCCCACGTGCTCCGCGTAGTGCTGCTCCAGCGTCGCCCGGTCGAAGGTGCGCAGCTCGACGGCGGCGAGCCGCCAGCCGGCCTTGCGCTCGATGCGGCTGATGATCTCGCCGGCCAGGCCGCGCTTGACGGCGTCGGGCTTGAGCAGGACGAGAGTGCGCTGGGACACGGGGCGTCTCCTGGGAAATCGGGTGCGGCGCGCACACGCGGGTCCGCGTGCGCCGTGCGACTACCGCAGAGGCTACCTTGCGTGAGCAAAGGCCCCGGACCCGGTCCGGGGCCGTCTCAGGCGGTCGCGGCGGCGGCCCGGGCGGCCTTGATCTCGTCGATCCTGCGGCCGTAGTGCACCGAGCACCACCACAGGCCGGCGAAGACCAGGCCGAGCGCGAACATGGTCGGCACGACGAAGCCGCTGGCGATCAGCGCGAGCTGCAGAACCCAGCCGACGGCGACCGCGCCGGGGCGGGTGATCATGCCGCAGAGCAGCACGCACAGCGCCATCGCGATGCCGCTGACCGTCCACAGCGCGGCGGTGGACACGTCGGAGAGCTGCATCGCGACCAGCGCCGCGAAGAGCACCACGAGGGCCTCGCCGATCAGTGTCGAGGAGCAGAGCGTCCTCATCGTCACTTCCTCCCGAGCAGCAGGCGGGCCTCGCCCACCGTGATGACCGAACCGGTGACCAGCACCCCGGCACCGCCGAGGTCGCCCTCCTCCTCGGCGAGGGTGACGGCGGCGGCGATGGCGTCGTCGAGCCGGGGCTCGACCTGGACGCGCTCCTCGCCGAAGATCTCGACCGCGAGCGCGGCCAGCTCGTCCACGTCCATCGCGCGGTGGGTGGAGTTGCGGGTGACGACGACCTCGGCGAGGACCGGCTCGAAGGCCTCCAGCAGGCCGGACACGTCCTTGTCGCCGCTGGTGCCGATGACGCCGACCAGCCGGGTGAAGCCGAAGGACTCGGTGAGCGCGGCGACGGTGGCCCGGGCGCCGTGCGGGTTGTGGGCGGCGTCCAGGACGATGGTGGGGCTGCGCCGGACGACCTCCAGCCGGCCCGGGGAGGTGACGCCGGAGAACGCCTGGCGGACCTTGTCGGCGTCGAGCTGCCCGCCGCGGGCGCCGCCGACGCCGAAGAACGCCTCGACGGCGGCCAGCGCGAGGGCGGCGTTGTGCGCCTGGTACTCGCCGTGCAGCGGCAGGAAGACGTCCTCGTACTCCTCGCCGCCCAGTCCGCGCAGGGTCACCAGCTGGCCGCCGACGGCGAGTTCGCGGCGGATGACGCCGAACTCCATGCCCTCGCGGGCGACCGTGGCGTCGACCTCGACGGCGCGGCGCAGGATGGTCTGGGCGGCGTCGAGCTGCTGCTGGGCGACGACGGCGACCGAGCCGGGCTTGATGATCCCGGACTTCTCGACGGCGATCTCGCCGGTGGTCTCCCCCAGCTTGTCGGTGTGGTCCAGGCCGATCGGGGTGATCACGGCGACGGCGGCGTCGATGACGTTGGTGGCGTCCCAGGAGCCGCCCATGCCGACCTCGACCACGGCGACGTCCACCGGGGCGTCGGCGAAGGCCGCGTAGGCCATGCCGGTGAGCACCTCGAAGAAGGACATCGCGACCGGCTCGCGCTCGTCGACCATCCGCACGTAGGGCTCGATGTCGCGGTAGACCTCGACGAACCGCTCGGGGGTGATCGGGGCGCCGTCCAGGGTGATCCGCTCGGTGACGCTCTCCACGTGCGGGCTGGTGTAGCGGCCGGTGCGCAGCTCGAAGACGCCGAGCAGCTGCTCGATCATCCGGGCGGTGGAGGTCTTGCCGTTGGTCCCGGTGACGTGGATGGAGGGGAAGGACCGCTGGGGCTGGCCCAGGATGTCCATCAGGGCCTCGATCCGGTCGAGCGAGGGCTCCAGCTTGTTCTCCGGCCAGCGCTCGGAGAGTTCCGCCTCGACGTCGCGCAGGGCGTCGCCGGTGCCGGCGTCGGCGGGGCGGAGGGTGTACGGGTTCGGGTCGGCCTTGTCGCTCACGAACACAGTCTACGGAGCGGGGCCCGGGGCTCCTCACGGGGTGAGAACGACCACTTTGCCCCAGTTCGGTAGTTCACTGTGTTTACTATCGATTTAGCGACATCAGACCGCAATGAAGCTTTGATTCGCACCCAAAGGAGACAAATTGCCTTTGATCGTGAGGAGCGCCTCGCCATGCCCGACGCCCTGCGCCTGTTCGTCGAGACGCGACGCGAGGGGTTCCTCCAGCTCGGCGGCCTGATCTCGCTGGCCCTGCTCTGCTACATGGTCCTGGTGTTCGGCCGCTTCCTGGTCTACTGGGCCGGCTCCCGGCACGCCTTCCGGCACGGCACCCCCGCCGCCCCCGGCGACCCCGCCCTCCAGTGGCACCTGATGGTCCCCTGCCGGGACGAGGAGACGGTGATCGCCCGGACCCTCGCGGGCCTGCGGGCCGTCGCCCCCGCCGCCCACCTGTGGGTGATCGACGACGACAGCGAGGACGCCACCCGCGAACTGGTGCTCGCCGCCGCCGACCGCGACCCGCGCGTCCACCTCGTCCAGCGCCGCCGCCCGCACGCCCGGATCGGCAAGGGCGCCGCCCTCAACGCCGCCTACCGGGAGATCTCCGCCTGGCTGCCGCCCGGCACCGACCGCTCCCGGGTGGTCCTCGGCGTGCGACACCCCCGAGCGGCTGGACCGGCTGGCGAGCACCCCGAGCCCCTACGGCGACGGACTGGCCTCCGCCCGGATCGCGGACCTGACCGCCCGGCTGGTCCGGGAGGGCGCCGAGCCGCTTCCGGCGGCCGCCTGAACCGGGCCCCGGACCGGGGCCCTCTTGACAGCAGAATTGGTCTACTCCATTTTGTGAAGGCAAGTCTCCGATCCCGACAGGGACTTGAGTTGTCGGTAGCTCCCGCACGCACACCCATCGACACCCGGACGGTCCTCCCCCACGAGGGCCGCCGGCCTCCCCCACAGGAGATGGAGTCATGGCACCTGCCCGACAGCGGCGCCCGCGCGCCGTCCACTCGATGCTCGCCGGCGCCAGCGCCGTCGCCATCGGCCTGAGCGGTCTCGTCCTCGCCGGCGGCACCGGCGCGCACGCCGCGGCCGACGTCGAACTCATCACCAACGGCGGCTTCGAGGACGCCAACCGCCTCAGCGGCTGGACCTGTACGGCCGGCACCCCGGAGACCGCCTCGGTCCACTCCGGCACCGGCGCGCTGCGCTCCACCCCGGGCGGCAGCGGCACCGGCGAGTGCACCCAGACCGTCGCGGTGAAGCCGTCCTCGACCTACACGCTGAGCAGCTGGGTCCAGGGCTCGTACATCTACCTCGGCGCCCGCGGCACCGGCGGCACCGACCCGAGCACCTGGACGCCCGGCGGCAACGCCTGGTCCAAGCTGAGCACCACCTTCACCACCGGGGCGAACACCACCAGCGTCACCGTCTACCTGCACGGCTGGTACGGGCAGCCGGCCTTCCTGGCCGACGACGTCTCGCTGCTCGGCCCGGGCGACCCCAAGCCCAGCCCCACCGCGAGCAGCCCCGGCAGCCCGTCGCCCACCGACACCACCACGCCCTCCCCCACCGCCACCACGCCCACCCCGACCGCCACCACGCCCCGGCCTCCGTCCAAGCACCTGCTGACCGGCTACTGGCAGAACTTCGACAACGGCGCCACCGTGCAGCGGATCAGCGACGTGCCGGCCGCGTACGACATCATCGCGGTCTCCTTCGCCGACGCCACGAGCACGCCCGGCGGCCTGAGCTTCACCCTGGACCCGACGCTCTCCTCCCGGCTCGGCGGCTACACCGAGGCGCAGTTCAAGGCCGACATCGCGGCCAAGAAGGCGGCCGGCAAGAAGGTGATCCTCTCGGTCGGCGGCGAGAAGGGCACCGTCTCCGTCGCCAGCTCCGGCGCGGCCACCACCTTCGCGAACAACGCCTGGTCGCTGATGCAGACCTACGGCTTCGACGGCGTGGACATCGACCTGGAGAACGGCATCAACTCCACCTACATGGGGCAGGCGCTGCACTCGCTGGCCGCCAAGGCCGGCTCCGGCTTCACGCTCACCATGGCGCCGCAGACCATCGACATGCAGTCCACCGGCATGGAGTACTTCAAGCTGGCGCTGAACGTGAAGGACATCCTCACCATCGTCAACACGCAGTACTACAACTCCGGCGCGATGCTGGGCTGTGACGGCCAGGTCTACTCCCAGGGCACCGTCAACTTCCTCACCGGGCTGGCCTGCATCCAGCTCAAGAGCGGGCTGCGGCCCGACCAGGTGGGCCTCGGCGTGCCGGCCTCCACCAGTGCGGCCGGTGGCGGCTACGTCAGCCCGAGCGTGGTCAACAACGCGCTGGACTGCCTGGCCTCCGGCACCAACTGCGGCAGCTTCAAGCCCGACACCAAGTGGCCCGGGATCGGCGGGGCGATGACCTGGTCGACCAACCACGACGCCAAGGCGGGCGGCGGGATCGCCAACACCGTCGGCTCGCACCTGCACGCGATGCCGTAACCGCGACGCGCGGGGCCGTGGGGCCCGGGCGGGGATCAGACCCCGGCCCGGGCCTCCGGCACGCCCGCGGGCACCGAGCCGTGCCGGCGGCGCAGCTCGGCGGTGATCTCCGCCAGCTCGCCCTCCGGCAGCAGCGGCAGCATCATCGCCACGCCTTGGAGCAGGCCGCCGAGCAGGAAGGTGGTGTCGGGGGTGGTGGCGACCAGGCCGCGGACCTCGGCCACCTCGCCGGCCGCGACCGCCTCGATCAGCCGCGCCGCGTCCACGCCCTCCTCGTCGATGTGCACGGCGCCGGTGTCGCGCGGGGCCCGCCGGGCCATCGCCCGCAGCACCCGGTCGCCGACCTCGGGGGCGTAGGCCTTGCGGACCGCCTCGGCGGCGATCCAGGTGAGCAGCGTGGTCACCTCGCGCTCGGCCTGCTCCTCGAACAGCCGGTCCAAGGTGTGGTCGAACGCGAGCTGGTTCCCGTGCCGGAAGGCGAGCAGCAGGGTCGCCGCCCGTCCCTTGGCCTCCTCGACCGCCTCGGCAGGCAGTTCGCCGGCCAGTTCCTCGGTCAGCTCCTCGGTCACCATCACGTCCATGCCCTCCCGTCGCTCCTCGCCGTCCGGAACTCGAAGCACACCGTACACAGTCGACCTGGAAACTTCCGCGAGCGCGCGCGGGCAAGACCGGAATGAATTCGGGCGGAATAGGACCCCACCCGGTCCGGGCTGAATATTCGCCGGAAGGGAGCAACGGATTGGGCTATTGGGCCGCACGATTTTCCGACCTCCGGAAAAACGGCGGAGCCGCACCCCGCGTCGGCGGGATGCGGCTCCGGGGAACCGTCGGCGCGTCAGCCCTGCGGCAGCGCCGCGAGCTGGGCGGTGATCCGGGCGATGTCGGCCTCGGCGGCCTCCTGGCGGCCCCGGATCTTGGCGACCACGTTGTCCGGCGCCTTGGCCAGGAAGGCCTCGTTGCCGAGCTTGGCGCCGCACTGGGTCTTCTCCTTCTCGGCCGCCGCGAGGTCCTTGGCGAGGCGCTTGCGCTCCGCCGCGACGTCGATCGTGCCGGACAGGTCCAGCGCCACGGTCGCGCCGGCGACCGGCAGCGAGGCGGTGGCCGCGAAGCCCTCCTCGGGCACGGTCAGCCGCAGCAGCGAGCGGATCGCGTCCTCGTGGACGGCGAGCACGGTGCCGTCCAGGTCCAGGCGGGCCGGGACCTTCTGGGCCGGCTGGAGGCCCTGGTCCGAACGGAACCGGCGGACCTCGGTGACCACCTGCTGCAGCGTGGCGACCTCGGCCTCGGCCGCGGTGTCCCGGAAGCCGCTGTCCTTCGGCCAGTCGGCGACGACCACCGACTCGGCGCCGGTCAGCGTGGTCCACAGCGCCTCGGTGACGAACGGCACGACCGGGTGCAGCAGCCGCAGGGTGACGTCCAGGACCTCGCCCAGCACCCGGCGGGAGGCCTCGGCCTGCGCTCCGCCCTTGGCCAGGGTGGTCTTGGAGAGCTCGACGTACCAGTCGAACACCTCGTCCCAGGCGAAGTGGTAGAGCGCGTCCGAGGCCTTGGCGAACTCGTAGCCGTCGTACAGCGCGTCGACCTCGGTCACGGTCGCGTTCAGCCGCGACAGGATCCAGCGGTCCACCGCGGTCAGCTGCTCCGGGGCGGGCAGCGGGCCGTCCACGGTCGCGCCGTTCATCAGCGCGAACCGGGTCGCGTTCCAGATCTTGTTGCAGAAGTTGCGCGCGCCCTTGACCCAGTCCTCGCCGATCGGCACGTCGGCGCCCGGGTTGGCGCCGCGGGCCAGGGTGAAGCGGACCGCGTCGGAGCCGTAGGCGTCCATCCAGTCCAGCGGGTCGACGGCGGTGCCGGAGGACTTCGACATCTTCTTGCCGAACTCGTCGCGCACCAGACCGGTCAGGGCGACCGTCTTGAACGGCGCCTGGCCGTCCATCGCGTACAGGCCGAACATCATCATCCGGGCGACCCAGAAGAAGATGATGTCGTGGCCGGTCACCAGGACGTCGGTGGAGTAGAACTTCTCCAGGTCCGGGGTCTTCTCCGGCCAGCCCAGCGTGGAGAACGGCCACAGGCCGGAGGAGAACCAGGTGTCCAGGACGTCGGGGTCCTGGTGCCAGCCCTCGCCCGTCGGCGGCTGCTCGTCCGGGCCGACGCAGACGACCTCGCCGTCCGGGCCGTACCAAACCGGGATCCGGTGGCCCCACCACAGCTGGCGCGAGATGCACCAGTCGTACATGTTGTCGACCCAGTCGAAGTAGCGGCGCTCCAGCTCCTTCGGGTGGATCTCCACCTTGCCGTCGCGGACCGCGTCGCCGGCCGCCTTCGCCAGCGGCTCGACCTTGACCCACCACTGCAGCGACAGCCGCGGCTCGACCACCGTGTGGCAGCGCGAGCAGTGGCCGACGGCGTGCATGTACGGGCGCTTCTCGGCGACGATCCGGCCCTGCTCGCGCAGCGCGCCGACGACGGCCGAGCGGGCCTCCAGCCGGTCCAGGCCGAGGAACGGGCCGTGCACGGTGATCGCGCCGCGCTCGTCCATGACGCTCAGGTTCGGCAGGTCGTGGCGCTGGCCGATGGCGAAGTCGTTGGGGTCGTGCGCCGGGGTCACCTTGACGGCGCCGGTGCCGAACTCCGGGTCGACGTGCTCGTCCGCGACGACCGGGATCTCCCGGTCGGTCAGCGGCAGCTTGATGGTGCGCCCGACCAGGTGCCGGTAGCGCTCGTCGTCCGGGTGGACGGCCACCGCGGTGTCGCCCAGCATCGTCTCGGCCCGGGTGGTGGCGACGACGATCGAGTCCTCGCCGTCCCCGTAGCGGATCGAGACCAGCTCGCCGGGGACCTCCTCGTGCTCCACCTCGATGTCGGACAGCGCGGTGAGGCAGCGCGGGCACCAGTTGATGATGCGCTCGGCGCGGTAGATCAGGCCGTCGTCGAAGAGCCGCTTGAAGATGGTCTGGACGGCCTTGGACAGGCCCTCGTCCATGGTGAAGCGCTCGCGCGACCAGTCGACGCCGTCGCCCAGGCGGCGCATCTGGCCGAGGATCCGCCCGCCGTAGTTCTCCTTCCACTCCCAGACCTTCTCCACGAAGGCCTCGCGGCCCAGGTCGTGGCGGGAGAGGCCGGACTCGGCGAGCTGCTGCTCGACCTTGTTCTGGGTGGCGATGCCGGCGTGGTCCATGCCGGGCAGCCAGAGCACCTCGAAGCCCTGCATGCGCTTGCGGCGGGTCAGCGCGTCCATCAGCGTGTGCTGGAAGGCGTGGCCCAGGTGCAGCGCACCGGTGACGTTCGGCGGGGGGATGACGATGGTGTACGGGGGCTTGTCGCTCTTGGCGTCGGCGGTGAAGTAACCGCGCTCTACCCAGCGCTCGTACAGCTCGCCCTCTACGTCCGCCGGGGCGAAGGTCGTCGGGAGGGTGGCTGCTTCGTCCCCGGCGTGGGTGCTCACGGGGCGCTGGTTCGTGGTGTCGGTCACGACGGACAGTTTACGTAACCCGGGAACCGGGTCACGAACGGCTTTCACCCCCCGGACACCGCGGCGGGCGGGCACGGGCCCGCGGTGGTATTACCCGACCGGGTGACGGACCGGTGCGATAGCGTGCCGGGCATTCGTCCGAACCTTCGCACGAGCCCGGCACCACCGTCCCAGGAAGGGCCTCCGTGACCGAGCAGAACCCCTACGGCGCCCCGCCCCCGCCGCCCGGCGGACAGCCGTACGGCGGGCAGCCCTACGGCGGGCAGCCCGCGCCGCCGCAGACCCCGCCGCCCTTCGGCGCCGTCCCGCCCCAGACCGGGCCGCCCGGGCCGCCCGGCTACGCCCCGTACGGCGCGTTCCCCGCCGCCCCGCCGCCGCGCCGCCGGCGCACCCTCGGCATCCTCGTCGGCGTCTTCGTGCTCGTGCTGGTCCTCATCGGCGGCGCGGTCGCGTACTTCGTCTTCGACATCACCTCCAACGCCGGCACCCAGAAGATCGTCCTGCCGGCCACCTTCAACGGCCTCACCAGCGACGAGAACAACGAGGTCGCCCGGCAGATGGAGGAGGCCATCACCGCCGAGCTCGGCAAGGGCGACGGCTCCTGGCGACCCACCGGCGTCAGCGCGGTCTACCAGGACTCCGCCGAGGACCCGCGGCTCGTGGTGCTCGGCGGCTACGGCAAGGTGCTGGCCCCGAAGACCGAGCTCGACGCCATGTTCAAGGGCCTGCAGTCCGACGGCACCAGGGTCGGCGACCGGCACCCGGTCGACCCGGGCCCCAAGGGCGGCAGCATGGACTGCGGCGTCGCCTCCCAGGACGGCACCGACCTGGGCGTCTGCGCCTGGGCCGACTCCAGCAGCCTGGTCCTGGTGATGAGCCCGCCGGCCGAGGAGGGCGGCCGCCCCGACCTCGACCAGCTCGCCGCGGACACCCGCGCCCTGCGCGCCGTCGCCGAGATCCCCAAGTAACCGGCGACCACGACGGACGAGGGCCCCGGCGCCGCCATCAGGCGGTACCGGGGCCCTCGTCCGTGCCCGGGCGGGAGGCGTCAGGCGCTCTTGTCGCGCCGCTCCCGCTTGATCATGTCGCGCGGCACCAGGGTCGGGATGGCGTGCTTGGAGACGACGTCCCCGGTCACCACCACGCGGGCGACGTCCTGACGCGAGGGCACCTCGTACATCACGGACATCAGCACCTCCTCCATGATGGCCCGCAGGCCGCGCGCGCCGGTGCCGCGCAGGATCGCCTGGTCGGCGATCGCCTCCAGCGCGTCCCGGGAGAACTCCAGCTCCACGCCGTCCAGTTCGAAGAGCTTGCGGTACTGCTTGACCAGCGCGTTCTTCGGCTCGGTGAGGATCTGCAGCAGCGCCTCGCGGTCCAGGTTGTGCACGCTGGTGATCACCGGGAGGCGGCCGATGAACTCCGGGATCATGCCGAACTTGACCAGGTCCTCCGGCATCACCTGGCGGAAGTGGTCGCTGGCGTCCAGCTCCCGCTTGGAGCGGATGTTGGCGCCGAAGCCGATGCCCTTGGCACCCGCCCGGCCCTCGATGATCCGCTCCAGGCCGGCGAACGCGCCGCCCACGATGAACAGCACGTTGGTGGTGTCGATCTGGATGAACTCCTGGTGCGGGTGCTTGCGCCCGCCCTGCGGCGGCACCGAGGCGGTGGTGCCCTCCAGGATCTTCAGCAGCGCCTGCTGCACGCCCTCGCCGGAGACGTCCCGGGTGATCGACGGGTTCTCGCTCTTGCGCGCGACCTTGTCGATCTCGTCGATGTAGATGATCCCGGTCTCGGCCTTCTTGACGTCGTAGTCGGCCGCCTGGATCAGCTTGAGCAGGATGTTCTCGACGTCCTCGCCGACGTACCCGGCCTCGGTGAGCGCGGTGGCGTCGGCGATCGCGAACGGCACGTTCAGCATCCGGGCCAGGGTCTGCGCCAGCAGCGTCTTGCCGGAGCCGGTCGGGCCGAGCAGCAGGATGTTGGACTTCGCCAGCTCGATGGCGTCCTCGCGGCCGTTGCCGCCGCTGCGGCCGGCCTCACCGGCCTGGACCCGCTTGTAGTGGTTGTAGACGGCCACCGACAGGGCCTTCTTGGCGAGGTCCTGGCCGACCACGTACTGGTCCAGGAACTCGTAGATCTCGCGGGGCTTCGGGAGCTCCTCGAAGCGCACCTCGGAGGTCTCGGCGAGCTCCTCCTCAATGATCTCGTTGCACAGGTCGATGCACTCGTCGCAGATGTACACGCCTGGGCCGGCGATCAGCTTCTTCACCTGCTTCTGCGACTTGCCGCAGAACGAGCACTTGAGCAGGTCGCCACCGTCTCCGATGCGTGCCACGAGGTGCTTCCCCTTCGCCAGGGGCCCCGCGGGAGTTCCGGGGCCTGGTGCTGTGGACCGTCGACGCCGACGGCGATCGGTCTCGCTATCCGACGGTACTCTGCCGAGCCGCCGATTCCGCCCTCTTCGCCGGGTCTGCCCTACGCCCTGGGCGAATTGATACCGAACAGATGCCGTCGGAGCAGCCGCCGGTGCGCCGGGGGCGGGGCGCGCGAGAAGGTCGCGCGCCCCGCCCCCGGCATCCTCCCCGCCCGAGGACGGGCCGGGAGGGCGGTGCCGGCCTCAGGAGGTCAGCGAAGCCTTGCGGGTCGAGATGACCAGGTCGACCAGACCGTACTCGACGGCCTCCTCGGCCGTGAGGATCTTGTCGCGCTCGATGTCGTCGCGGACCTGCTCGACCGAGCGGTTGGAGTGCTTGGACAGCATCTCCTCCAGCTGCTCGCGCATCCGGAAGATCTCCCTGGCCTGGATCTCCAGGTCGGAGACCTGGCCGCGGCCGGTCTCGGTGTACGGCTGGTGGATGAGGATGCGGGCGTTCGGCAGCGCCATCCGCTTGCCCGGGGTGCCGGCCGCCAGCAGCACGGCCGCCGCCGAGGCCGCCTGGCCCATGCAGACGGTGGTGATGTCCGGCTTGACGTACTGCATGGTGTCGTAGATGGCCGTCAGGGCCGTGAACGAGCCGCCGGGCGAGTTGATGTACATCTGGATCTCGCGGTCCGGGTCCATCGACTCCAGGCACAGCAGCTGCGCCATGATGTCGTTGGCCGAGACGTCGTCCACCTGGGAGCCGAGGAAGATGATGCGCTCCTCGAACAGCTTGGCGTACGGGTCGTACTCGCGGATGCCCTGCGAGGTGCGCTCGACGAAGCGCGGGACGATGTAGCGGCCCTCGGCCCGCATGTCCTCGACGCGGGCCTTGGCGGCCGACAGGCTGGGGATGTTCATGGGTGTTCTGGTCCTCCGGAGCGTTGTGGCTGTGGTCTCGTGGGCCCGGGCCGGGGCTCAGGCGCCGGTGCCGCCGCCGCCGGGGACGTCCGCGGCACTGTGCATGATCGCGTCGATCAGGCCGTACTCCAGGGCCTCCTCCGGGGTGAACCAGCGGTCACGGTCGGAGTCCTGGGTGATCTGCTCGAAGGACTGGCCGCTGTGGAACGCGATCAGCTCGGACATCCGCTTCTTGGTGCGCAGCAGCTGCTCCGCCTGGATCCGGATGTCGGTGGCCGAGCCGCCGAGGCCGGCGGAGGGCTGGTGCATGAGGATGTTGGCGTTCGGCAGCGAGAAGCGCTTGCCCTTGGCACCGGCGGTCAGCAGGAACTGGCCCATCGAGGCGGCCATGCCCATCGCGATGGTGACGACATCGTTCTTGATGTACTGCATGGTGTCGTAGATCGCCATGCCGGCCGAGATCGAGCCGCCCGGGGAGTTGATGTAGAGGAAGATGTCCTTGTCCGGGTCCGCGGCCAGCAGCAGCAGCTGGGCGGTGATCTTGTTGGCGATGTCGTCGTCGACCTGCTGGCCGAGGAAGATGATCCGCTCGTTGAGCAGCCGGTTGTAGACCTGGTCGCCGAGGCCGCCCAGCACGTCACCAGCGGCGGCGTGCGGCGCCATCGGGCCGGGCATCTGCATCTGCGGGTACGTCACTTAGCCACCTGCTCAGTCGATTTGGACGGTCGCTCCACGGCCGTCACGATGTCGCACAGCTTCCGGGTATCACGTCGTGATTGTTGCTGTCCATGGACCCTAACGCGCAGGCCGGGCCGCTGAATCCCTCACGCAGAACTGTTCGCTGTGAGCGCAGGGTTCGCCCCGGGAGCCGGACTCCGGGCGGGAACGGCCCGGGAACGGCGCGGGCCCGGACACCGTACGGCGTCCGGGCCCGCGCTCACGCCTCAGGGCGAGCGAGGCGACCGCGGCGGTCAGGCCTCGGTCTTCTCCTCGGCCTCGGCCTCGGCGGCCGGGGCCTCGACGGTCTCGGCCGACTCGTCGGCCTCGTCGTCGTCGAAGTTGATCTCGTTGCCCTCGGTGTCGACGACCTTGGCGGCCTCGACCACCGTGGCCAGCGCCTTGCCGCGGGCGACCTCGCCGACCAGCAGCGGAACCTGGCCGCCCTGGACGACCTGCTGCGCGAACTGGTCCGGGGTCAGGCCCGAGCCGGCGGCGCGGCGGATGAGGTGCTCGGTCAGCTCCTCCTGGGAGACGTTGAGCTCCTCGTCGGCGACGATCTGGTCCAGGACGAACTGGGTCTTGATGCCCTTCTTCGCCTGCTCCTCGAGCTCCGCGAGGTACTCCTCCTCCGACTTGCCCTGGGTCTCCAGGTAGCTCGCCAGGGTGAGGCCCATCGGCTCCAGCTGGTGGTGCTCGAGGTTGTGCTTGCGGGTCTCGACCTCGTCCTTGAGAAGCTTCTCCGGGAACTCGATCTCGACCAGGCCGAGCAGCGCGTCCAGGACCTTCTCCTGGGCCTGGGTGGCCTGGTCGTACTCCTTCATGCGCTCCAGGCGCTTGCGGGAGTCGCCCTTCAGGTCCTCCAGGGTGTCGAACTCGCTGGCCAGCTGGGCGAACTCGTCGTCCAGCTCGGGCAGCTCCTTCTCCTGGACGGCGGTGACCTTGACGGTGACCTCGGAGGTCTTGCCCGCCTGGGTGCCGCCCTTGAGCTCGGTGGTGAAGGTGGCGGTGGCGCCGGCCTCCAGGCCGACGACGGCCTCGTCGATGCCGTCGATCAGACGGCCCGAGCCGATCTCGTAGCTCACGCCGGCGGCGGTGCCGTCCTCCGGCACCTCGCCGTCGACCTTGGCCTCCAGGTCGACGACCACGATGTCGCCGGCGGCGGCGGCGCGCTCGACGTCCTTGACCGAGGAGAAGCGCTCGCGCAGCTGCTCCAGGGACTTGGCGATGTCCTCGTCGGAGACCTCGATCGGGTCGACGGTGACCTCGATGGTCGAGAAGTCCGGAAGGGTGATCTCCGGGCGGACGTCGACCTCGGCGGTGAACTTCAGGTCACCGCCGTCGGCGATCTTCTCGACACCCTCGATGTTGGTGATGTCGGGCTGGCCGAGGACCTCGATCTTGCCCTCGTCGACGGCCTGCGTGTAGAAGCGCGGCAGGGCGTCGTTGACGGCCTCCTCCAGCACGGCACCACGGCCGAAGCGCTGGTCGATGACCCGGTTCGGGATCTTGCCCTTGCGGAAGCCCGGGACCGAGACCTGCTGGTTGATCTTCTTGTACGCCGCGTCGAGGCTGGGCTTGAGCTCCTCGAAGGGCACCTCGACGGTGAGTCGAACCCGGGTCGGGTTCAGAGTCTCGACGGCGCTCTTCACGGTTAGGTCTCCTATGGGCTTGCGGTCAGGTTGCCTGCGCCCTCCCCGGACGCCGGCCGGGGCCGGTTTCCAGCGGGTCGGGCGAGACGGGCGATGGGCGGTTGGAGCTGCATCTCCCGTGGGGGGTGGACGGTGAGCGTGACTCCTCGCCCTCGTGCGGTTGACCTGGGTGGACGCCACAGGGACTACCGCCAGCGCCCCATCCTACCGGTACCACGAAAGGCGGACGCCAGGACGCCGCCGTCCGGGCCCGTTCAGGCCCTCCCGGCGGCCTTCCGGGCCGCTCCGGACACGCCCCCGGCACCCCCGGCCGGCGGCGCGCCGGGCGCCCCTCCGTCCGGTCCGCCGCCGGACCCGTCACCGGCCCCCGTGCCGCCCGGTACCGGCGCCGGGCGCATGGTCGCGGCGGCGTCGGAGTCCCGCACCCACAGCGCGATCACGGCCGCGAGCAGGGCCAGGGCGGAGGCGGTCAGGAAGGCCGCGCGGTAGGCCGTGAGGTTCGCCACGGGCGTACCCGAGGCGTCCGCGGTGAACGGCCCGACGGCGGTCAGCACGGTGCCGAGCACGGCCACGCCGAGCGCCGAGCCGATCTGGCGCTGGGCGTTGTAGAGGGTGGAGGCGGCGCCGGTGGCGGCGGCGGGGACGGTCGCGAAGGCGGCGGTCTGGCTCGGCATGAAGACGTGCGACATCGCGAAGCCGGTCAGGAAGAGCAGCCCGCGCACGGCCCAGAGGTTGCTCTCCGGCCCGATCGTCGCCATCAGCGCCAGGCAGCCGGCCACCACGGCGGATCCGGCGGCGAGGAGCCGGCGCGGGCCGATCCTCGGGTAGAGCCGGGCCGACACCTGGGAGGCGAGCATCACACCGAGCGCCTCGGGGAACACCATCAGCCCGCTGTGCAGGGCGTCCATGCCGAGCGCGTTCTGCATCAGCAGCGGGAACAGGTAGAGCATGCCGAGGAAGGCCGCGCCGGAGAAGAGCGAGAGCAGGTTGACGGTGCGGAAGATCCGGTCCCGGAAGAGCCGCAGGTCGAGCATCGGCTCGGGGCGGCGCAGCTCGACCGCGACCAGGGCGGCGAGGGCGAGCAGGCCGGCGAGCGCCGGGGCGAGGATGCGCGCGCTCCCCCAGCCCTCGGACGCCCCCTCGGACAGCGCGTACATCGTGCCGCCGAAGCCGACGGCGGCGAGCAGGAAGCCGGAGAGGTCGAACCGCCCGGCCCGCTCGACGCGGTAGTCGGGCAGGAAGAGCAGGCCGAAGACCAGCCCCGCGAGGCCCACCGGCACGTTGACGATGAAGACCCAGTGCCAGGACCAGCTGTCCACCAGCCAGCCGCCGAGCACCGGTCCGCTGGCCGGGGCGACGGCGGTGGGCAGCATCAGCACCCGGGTGGCCCGCATCCGCTCCTCCTGCGGGAAGGCGCGGAAGAGCATGGTCATCCCGACCGGGGTGAGCAGGCCGCCGGCCGCGCCCTGGAGGATCCGGTACAGGGTGAGCGAGGCCAGCGAGTCGGCCGCGCCGCAGAGCAGCGAGGCGGCGGTGAACAGCGCCAGCGAGTACAGGAAGACCCGGCGGGTGCCCAGGCGGTCGCCGAGCCAGCCGGAGAGCGGGACGAAGACGGCCAGGCTGACCAGGTAGCCGACGTTGATCACGCCGACCCCGGCCGGGTCGGTGCCGAAGTCCCGGCCGATCGCGGGCACGGCCACGTTGACGATCGTGCCGTCCATGATCGTCATGAACAGCGAGGCAACGAAGACGACGCCGACCGCGATCTTGGGGTTCATCCGCGTCGGCCGGCTCGGGCTCGTCGCACTCATCGGGAAATCTCCAGGCTTGGTGAAAAATCAACCACCTACCATGCCGGAGCCGGGCCGCAAACGACAACAGGGCCCCGCCCTGGGCGAGACCCTGCGCACGGTCGGGGTGACCGGATTCGAACCGACGGCCTTCCGCTCCCAAAGCGGACGCGCTACCAAACTGCGCCACACCCCGTGGTGCCGAGAGGAAGCGTACACGCCGGGCCCCGCCGGATCGCCGAGATATTCCGAGGCCCTCACCGGGAATCGGGTGTGCGCACAGCCGACCGGACCAGGTACGCTGTTTCCCGACCTTCCGTCCGGCGACGGCCGGAGGATCACGCGGGCGTAGCTCAATGGTAGAGCCCTAGTCTTCCAAACTAGTCACGCGAGTTCGATTCTCGTCGCCCGCTCAGCAGGACGAACGGCCCCGGTGGATGCGTATCCACCGGGGCCGTTCGCGTTTCCGGCGCCACGTCAGCCCCGGTGTCCCGTCGGCCCGGCACCCCGCCGGCCCGGTGCTCACAGGCCCAACCGAGCGGCCCGGGCGGCGGCCCGCTCCAGCAGCCGGTGGACGTCGGCCTGGCGGGTGGCGGGCCGGTCGTTGAACTCGTCCGGGGAGTTCACCGGACGGCCGGTGGCGTGCAGCACCTCCATCAGCTGCACCCGGGCGGTGCGCACGGTGGCCGGGGTGCCGAACCCGTGGGCGAGCACCGCCGCCTGGGCGCCGAGCAGGCAGACCCGGCCGGAGGCGTCCCACATCGCGCCCTGCAGCCAGCCGTGCGCGGCGATGTAGCGGGAGGCGAGGGCGAGGTGCTCGGCGGCGGTGACCGGGACGGGCCGGGCCGGGCGGCGCAGCGCCCGGTCGAGCAGGGTGGCCCGGGGCGGGCGGTGGCCGGCGTGCCAGGGCTGCGGCACCGAGCCGTACGGGCAGACGTAGGGCGCCGGGGTGCGCGCGGGGGCGGGCAGCGAGGCGAGGTACGCCTCGATCTCGGCGACCAGCCCGGAGGTGTCCGGGGCGGACGGGACGAGCGGCCGCGGGGCGGGGGCGGGTCCGAGGGTGGTGCGGGGCATGCGGATTCTCCAGGCGGAGCCGGTGGTTCTCGCTACCCAAAATGGTGCATTCCGGTCATCTCTGCGAGTGGAACGGCACGCCGGTGACTCCGGACCCGCACGGCCCGGCGGCGCCCGGACGGTTTCCCGGGGGGCCTCCGGGCCGATAGCCTCGGCGGCGTTCGAGAGCAGTTCGATGGCAGATGGCGTTCGAGACGATTCGAAGCCGTGAGCTGAGGAGTCCCCGTGCGCCCGCAGGACCGACTGGCCGTGATTCAGCGCTGCGTGGTCCGGGAGATGGCGCGGCTCGGGCAGGAGTTCACCGTCGACGGCGAGGTGGTGCGCGGTCCCGGGACGGTCGCGGTGGCCGTCCGGGAGCATCCCGGCGGCGAGGGCGCCGGGCACGTCGACCTCGGCTGGGCGATGGAGCTCGGCCGGGCGGACGCGCCGGTGGTGTGGGACTGCACCGCCGGCCTCGGCAAGACCGAGGAGGAGAAGCTCGAGAACGCGGTGCGGATGTGGGCGACCACCACGGCGGCCGCGCTGGTCGAGCTGCGGGAGGGGCGCGGCGCGCACGCCGACCACGCCGACCACGCCGAACTGCCCGGCTGGCACGCCGTCCAGGGGCCGGCGGCGGTCTTCGGGTTCGGCAACGAGCGGCTGGCGGCCTGGCTGGCCGGGAACCGGGTGGTGCCGGCCCTGGCGCCCGCGCTGCTGCCGGCGCTGAGCGGGCCGGGCGCGCGGCGGCCGCACGGGGTGAAGCTGTTCCTCGGCGGGCGGTCGGGGGACGACGTGGCCGAGGTCAGGATCGACGGCGAGGTCAGCGAGGCGGCGTCGGCGGCGCTGCGCGCGCTGGACTGGCCGCGCGGCGAGCGGCTGTGCTGGGCACGGCTGTTCGTGCTGCTGACGGCCCACGAGGAGCCGTCGGCGGCGATGACCGCGCCGGCCGGCGCCGGCGGGGTCGCGTCGGCCCGGCCGGCGGCCGTGGCGGCGGCGCGCCCGCGGGGCCTGTTCGCCCGGTGGCGGCAGGCGAGGCGCGCCGACCGGTGACGGGGGCGCCGGTCCCGGAGGCCCGGCGGTCCGACGGTCAGCTGGCGATGCTGGAGATGGACTTGGCGATCTGGGCCAGGAAGTCCTGGATCGGCTTGGCGGCCGTGCTCTGGTTGAGCATGAAGCCGAACAGGGCGGCCAGGATGAAGTGCCCGGGCTTCAGCTGCTTCTGGCGGATGAAGATGAAGCAGATGACGCCGAACAGGACCAGCGCGGAGACGGAGAGTGCCACCCGGACTCACTTCCTCGTTTCATAGCGGGGCGCCACCGGCGGACGTCCCCTGCGAAGCCGGACCCCGGCCTGTCCGACGGTCCCGAGGCGGAACGGCAGTTCGTCCGGCACGTCGAGGCCGGAGGGAAGGCAGCCCGGTACGGACGCACGGTTTCCGTCGTGCCGCATGTGACGCCCCCCATCCCCCGAATCCTGAACAGTCCCGCCCGGACTCAGTGTGGTCGACCGTGCCGATTGCGTAAAGGTCTGACAGTCGGTCGAACGCCGATATCCTGCGATGCGAGACGAGTTTCCGCCGACCGGGACGATAGTCGAGACATCTTGACGAATCGTCGGCGGGGCACCGCTGAGCGGCCGGGAAACGTTCGGCGGGCCGGAGCGGAACCGGCAGGTCCGCTCTGCTTCCGGGGTGCCGGAATTGGCTGAAGATCAGCTCCGGGGCTTGACAGCAGCTGCCGTTGGCACGTGCCGTCGCGCAGGGCCCCGCAACAGGGCCCGTGGCGGGGCTCGGTGGGACGCCGGTGGGGCGTCGGCGGGGGGCGTCGGTGGGGCGTCGAACGCCGCTCAGTCGCGCCAGAGCAGCAGGACCGCGCGGTCGTCGTTGATGTCCCGGGCGACCGTCTCGATCAGCCGGGAGGCCGCGCCGCCGCCGGCGCCCGGGCCGCCGCCCGGCACCAGCCGGTCCGCCTCGCCCATCAGCCGGTCCATGCCCTCCGAGAGGTCCCGGCCGGGCGCCTCGACCATGCCGTCGGTGCACAGCAGCAGGACGTCGCCGCGGTTCAACCGCCCCCGCACGCCCTCGAACTTGGCGCCGTCGTAGATGCCGAGCGCCGGGCCCTCCTGCGCCTCCTTGACCTCCCAGCGGCCGGCGCCCGCCAGCCGCTGCATGCCCGGCAGGTGCCCGGCCGAGAGCAGCTCGTACTCGCCGGTGTCCAGGTCGAGCACCAGGTGCACGGCGGTCGCGAAGCCCTCCTCCCAGGACTGCCGCAGCAGATAGCCGTTGGCGGCGGGCAGGAAGTCGTGCGCGGGCAGCGAGCCGAGCAGCCCGCCGAACGCGCCGGAGAGCAGCAGCGCCCGCGAGCCGGCGTCCATGCCCTTGCCGGAGACGTCCGCGAGGACCACCTCCAGCACCCGCCGGCCGGGGCCGGTGCGGTCGGCGACCACGAAGTCGCCCGAGAAGGACTGCCCGCCGGCCGGGCGCAGCGCCATGTCGGCGTGCCAGCCGTCCGGCAGCCGGGGCACCCGGCTCTGCACCCGCAGCCGCTCGCGCAGGTCGAAGAGCATCGTCGAGCCGCCCCACCAGGGCACGCCGACCCGGCTGCGGAACTGGGCCAGCAGCAGGCCGCCGACGCCGGCCGCGCCGACCACCAGGGCAGCGCCGGGGGTGACCCCGTAGGTGTAGGACTCGGGGTGGTCGCTGGCCACCCGCTGGCCGGTGTGGATGACCGACTCGGCGGACAGGCCGAGCGCGGCCAGCGCGTACAGCACCACCAGGGAGCCGGGGCGCAGCAGCAGGGCCGCCGCCAGGATCGGCAGCACCAGGGCGGTGGGCGGGGCCCAGGCGGGCCACCAGACGTTGAGCAGGATCAGCAGCGGCACCAGCAGGGAGAGCGCGCAGAGCACCGGCCAGTCGGCGGCGCCGCCGCGGAAGTAGTCCACTCCGGCGGTGCGCAGCCTTCGGCGGACCCGGCGGAGCCTCTTGCGCAACCGGGCCGTCACGGGGTCGGACGCCGGGGCGGCGCCGGGCCTCGTCGCAGTCGTCTGGGGCGGTGTGCCCGGCGCTCTGCCAGCCATGGGGACCGACCATATCCAGCGCTCCCGGTCGGCGTCGACGGGCCGGGCGGGGGCGGCGGTGCGGTGGCGCGGGCCCGTCAGCGGGTTTCGGCCGATTGCGGCGGGTGGCGGCCGGAGTGTCAGGAGGCGTGCGGGCACAGGGCGTACGAACCGCCCGGGCGGCGCGTGCCCCGTCGCGCGGGCGGTTCGGGCGCGGCGTGCGCCGGGGTGCGCGCTGTGGCCGATCACACAGCGATCTCACAGCCGCCGTCCAGCCGCCGTCCGGCCGGATCCGCACCCCCGCACGCGGGCCGGGGAACGCGGGCGGCCGGCCGCGCCGTCACGGGCGCGGCCGGCCGCCGGAGAGGAGCCGGGACGGGCGGGAGGGGTCAGGCCTCCTGCTGCGGGTGGTGGGCCGGGATCGGCGGGAGCTCGCCGGTGGTCTCGTACACGCCGAGCATGTCGATCCGGCGGGTGTGGCGCTCGTCGCCGCTGTACGGGGTGTTGAGGAAGATCTCGACGAACCTGGTGGCCTCGTCCTCGGTGTGCATCCGGCCGCCGATGGAGATCACGTTGGCGTTGTTGTGCTCGCGGCCGAGCGCGGCGGTCTGCTCGCTCCAGGCCAGCGCGGCGCGGACGCCCTTGACCTTGTTGGCGGCGATAGCCTCGCCGTTGCCCGAGCCGCCGATCACGATGCCCAGCGACTGCGGGTCGGAGGCGGTGCGCTCGGCGGCGCGCAGGCAGAACGGCGGATAGTCGTCGAGGGCGTCGTAGATGTGCGGCCCGCAGTCGACCGGCTCGTGGCCGGCCTCCTTGAGCCACTCCACGAGGTGGTTCTTCAGTTCGTATCCGGCATGGTCGGAGCCCAGGTACACGCGCATGCCCATGAGTGTGGCATGCGCGCGGACCCGGGCTCCGCAGGGGGCGGCGAGCCGGCCCCGGAGAGCGGGGTCAGCGGCGGCCGACGAGCTTCCAGGCGAGCGGGAGGGCGCCGGCGGCGAGGGCGGCCTTCAGGGCGTCGCCGACCAGGTACGGGTAGAGGCCGAGTTCGGCGGCGCGGGCGAGCGGGACGTCGAGGGCGAACGCCAGGTAGGGCACGCCGACCGCGTAGATGGCGAGGCTGCCGAGGACCATCGCGGCGGCGGTGCGCGCCGGCGAGCGGTCGGCGCCGCGCCGGGCCAGCGCGCCGACCAGGCCGGCGGCCAGCACGAAGCCGATCGCGTAGCCGAACGAGGGCATCGACCAGCCGGAGGAGCCCTCGGCGAACCACGGCACGCCCGCCATGCCGGCGAGCAGGTAGAGGCCGAGCGAGGCGATGCCCCGGCGGGTGCCGAGCGCGGTGCCGACCAGCAGGGCGGCGAAGGTCTGGCCGGTGACCGGCACCGGGGAGCCGGGGACGTTCACCGACAGCTGGGCGGCCAGGCCGGTGAGCGCGGCGCCGCCGGCGACCAGGGCGAGGTCGCGGGCCTGGGCCCCGAGGCGGGTACCGGCGGCGGGCAGCAGGTCCGCGAGGACGGCGCGGCTCGGAACGGGGGTGCTGGCGGTGGCCATCGGGCTTCTCCTCGGCACGGTGGGGATCCGGACGATCGAAGGATCAGCGGATCAAGTGAGTGATCACTCTGAACCTACGCGGCGATCACACCGAACACCGTCAGGGATCCGGACAAAGCCCCGGCCACCCTCCTTGTCGGGTCCCGACCCACCGGGGCCACGGAACGTGACCGCACGGGCCCGGACTGCCACGATGAGGTCCGCATGCTGATCCCGGACCGGACATTCTTGGCATGCACAGCCACATCCCCGGATATTGGACAGCTCGCACCGCATGCCGAACAGTCTGGATCCACCTCCCATGGCCCGCTCCTCCGCGCGCTCCGCGCCGCCCGGGACCACCACACCCCCTCCCCCGGCCCCCGGCCAGCAGCTCTCGCACGGGCTCAAGCAGCGCCACCTCTCGATGATCGCCCTCGGCGGCGTCATCGGCGCCGGCCTGTTCGTCGGCTCCGGCGCGGGCATCGCGGCGGCCGGGCCCGCCATCATCCTGGCCTTCGTGCTCTCCGGGCTGCTGGTCATGCTGATCATGCGGATGCTCGGCGAGATGTCGGCGGCCCGCCCGGCCTCCGGCTCCTTCTCCGTGCACGCCGAGAAGGAACTCGGCCCCTGGGCCGGGATCACCGCCGGCTGGATGTACTGGGTGATGCTCTGCTGCGGCGTCGCCGCCGAGGCCACCGCCGCCGGCAAGATCGTCAACGGCTGGGTCCCCGGCGTCTCCGCCTGGATCTGGGTCGCCCTGTTCATGGTGTTCTTCTGCGCCAGCAACCTCACCGCGGTGAAGAACTTCGGCGAGTTCGAGTTCTGGTTCGCCGCCGTCAAGGTCGCCGCGATCATCGCCTTCCTGGTGCTGGGCGCACTCGGCGTGGCCGGCGTGCTCGGCCCCGGCGCCCCCGGCACCACCAACCTCACCGGCCAGGGCGGCTTCCTGCCCACCGGCGCCAGCGGACTGATCGTCGGCCTGCTCGCCTCCGTCTTCGCCTACGGGGGCCTGGAGACCGTCACCATCGCCGCCGCCGAGTCCGAGGACCCCAAGCGCAACGTCGCCTACGCGGTGCGCACCGCCGTGTGGCGGATCGCGATCTTCTACATCGGCTCGATGGCGCTGGTCGTCACCCTGGTCTCCTGGAAGGACCCGGCGGTCGTCGCCGACGGCCCCTACGTCACCGTGCTGCGCCACCTCGGGGTGCCCGGCGCCGGGACGATCATGCAGTTCGTGGTGCTGATCGCCCTGCTGTCCGCGATGAACGCCAACATCTACGGCGCCTCCCGGATGGCCTACTCGCTGGTCGGCCGCGGCCAGGGCCCGCGCGCCCTCGCCAAGGTCAGCGGCGGCGTACCCCGGCGGGCCGTGCTGGCCTCCTGCCTGTTCGGCTTCGCCGCCGTGCTGGCCGCCAAGTTCTGGCCCGCCACCGTCTTCACCTGGCTGATGAACACCACCGGCGTCGCCATCCTGGTCGTCTGGCTGTTCATCTGCGTCGTCCAGCTGCGGATGCGCCGCCGGCTGGAGCGCGAGGCGCCCGAGCTGCTCACCGTGCGGATGTGGGGCTTCCCGTACCTGACCTGGGTCGCGATGGCCGCCGTCGCCGGCATCCTCGCCCTGATGACCACCACCGAGGGCAACCGGCAGCAGCTGTACGCGGCCGGCGTGCTGGTCGTGCTGCTCACCACCGCCGGCCTGGTCAAGCAGCGCCGGGACGCCGCCCGGGGCTGACCCGCGGGAGCGAAGCGAAGGGGGCCCGGCACCGTGCGGTGCCGGGCCCCCTTCGCGCGTCGCGGCCTACTCGAAGGACGGGCTCGCGGTGCGGGTCCGCTTGATCTCGTAGAAGCCGGGCGTCGAGGCGACCAGCAGGGTGCCGTCCCACAGGCGGGCGGCGGCCTCGCCGCGCGGGATCGGCGTCACCACCGGGCCGAAGAACGCGACCCGCTCACCGTCCGCGCCCTCGACCGCGATCACCGGGGTGCCGACGTCCTCGCCGACCAGGGTGATGCCCTCCTTGTGCGAGACGCGCAGCGCCTCGTCGTACGCGTCGGTGCCGGCCGCGTCCGCCAGCTCCACCGGCAGCCCGGCCGCGGCCAGCGCCGCCTCGATGGTCTCTTGGTTCGCCGGCAGGCCCTGGTTGTGGAAACGGGTGCCCAGCTCGGTGTAGAGCGGGCCCAGCACCTGGTCGCCGTGCTCGCGCGCGGCCGCGATGCACACCCGCACCGCGCCCCAGGCGCTGTCCAGCAGCTCCCGGTACTGCGGCGGGAGGTCCCGGCCCTCGTTCAGCACCGACAGGCTCATCACGTGCCAGTTCACGTCCACCGGGCGCAGCTGCTGGACCTCGATCAGCCAGCGGGACGTCATCCAGGCCCACGGACAGGCCGGGTCGAACCAGAAGTCGGCGGTCTTGCGCTCGGCGGCGCCGGTGGCACCAGCGGCAGTCGTCACGGCTGTCGTCCTTCGAGAGTCGTCCGGAAGAAGTGCGGGTCGGGGACCGTACGGCCGCGCGCGACCACGCCCCCAGAGCGCCAACACCCGGCCCGCGCCGCTGATTCCGCCCCGCCCGGCCGAGTTGTGCAATGGTACCGGCGCGGGGGGCGTGAAAGGATACCCCCGCAGCACCACAGCGCGCCGCACCACCGCACCAGCGAAGACCGCACCACCGTGCGAGCCGGACAAAGGAGTACCGCCGTGCCGGGCAAGAACCTGAGCCGCGACGAAGCCCAGCAGCGGGCCAGCATCCTCACCGTGGACGCCTACCGCGTCCAGCTGGACGTGACCTCGGCGCCCGACCCCGCGGCCGCCACCTTCCGCTCCACCACCACCATCGCCTTCCGCTGCGCCGAGCCGGGCGCGTCGACCTTCCTCGACCTGCTCGCCCCGGCCGTGCGCGCCGTCACCCTGAACGGCCGCGCCCTCGACCCGGCCGCCGCCTACGACGGCGCCCGGGTGCACGTCGAGGGCCTGGCCGCCGAGAACGTGCTCACCGTCGAGGCCGACTGCGCCTACAGCCGCACCGGCGAGGGCCTGCACCGCTTCACCGACCCCGCCGACGGCGAGACCTACCTCTACACCCACTACGAGCCGGCCGACGCCCGCCGGGTCTTCGCCACCTTCGAACAGCCCGACCTGAAGGCCCCGTTCACCTTCACCGTCACCGCGCCCGCCGCCTGGGACGTCTGGTCCAACGCCCCGCACGAGCGCGTCACCGCCGAAGCCGGCGCCCGCACCTGGGAGTTCGCGCCGACCCAGCCGATCTCCACCTACCTCACCGCCGTCGTCGCCGGCCCGTACCACGTCGCCCGCGACCACTACAGCCGCACCCTGGACGACGGCACCGTGCTGGACATCCCGCTCACCGCGATGTGCCGCCGGTCGCTCGCCCCGTACTTCGACTCCGACGAGATCCTCGGCGTCACCAGGCTCGGACTCGACTTCTTCCACGAGAGGTTCGGCTACCCGTACCCCTTCGGCAAGTACGACCAGGCGTTCGTCCCCGAGTACAACATCGGTGCCATGGAGAACCCCGGCTGCGTCACCTTCCGCGAGGAGTTCGTCTTCCGCTCGCGGGTCACCGACGCCGCCTACGAGGGCCGCGCCAACGTCATCCTGCACGAGATGGCGCACATGTGGTTCGGCGACCTGGTCACCATGCGCTGGTGGGACGACCTGTGGCTGAAGGAGTCCTTCGCCGACTTCATGGGCTCCTACGGCCTGGTCGGTGCCGGGACCCGCTACCGGTCCGCCTGGGTCACCTTCGCCAACCAGCGCAAGGCCTGGGCCTACCGCCAGGACCAGTTCCCCACCACCCACCCGATCACCGCGGACATCCGGGATCTCGAGGACGCCAAGCTCAACTTCGACGGCATCACCTACGCCAAGGGCGCCTCGGTGCTCAAGCAGCTGGTGGCGTACGCCGGGGCTGACGCCTTCTTCGAGGGCGCCCGCCGCTACTTCCAGCGGCACGCCTTCGGCAACACCGAACTCGCCGACCTGCTGGACATCCTGGAGGAGACCAGCGGCCGCGACCTCAAGTCCTGGGCCGCCGCCTGGCTGCAGACCGCCGGCGTCAACACCCTCACCCCGCAGCTCACCGCCGACGCCGAGGGCCGGATCACCGAACTCGCCGTCCTCCAGGACGGCGGCGTACTGCGTCCGCACCGGATCGCGGTCGGCCTCTACGACCGGGACGCCGACGGCGCGCTGGTGCGCACCGACCGCTTCGAACTGGACGTCACCGGCGCCCGCACCGTCGTCGCCGGCGCCGCCGGCCGCCCCCGGCCCGCGCTGGTCCTGCTCAACGACGACGACCTGACCTACTGCAAGGTCCGCTTCGACGAGGAGTCGCTGGAGACCCTGCGCGGCGGCCTCGGCGACATCAAGGACGACCTGGCCCGCGCGCTCGCCTGGTCCGCCGTCTGGAACCTCACCCGGGACGCCCTGATGCCGGCCCGCGACTACGTGGCGCTGGTCCTGCGGTTCGCCGGCCAGGAGGCCAACATCGGCGTCCTGCAGTCCCTGCACACCCAGGCCAAGGGCGCCGTCGACCTCTACGCCGACCCGGCCTGGCGCGGCGAGGGCGGCCGGCTGCTCGCCGACGGCGCGCTGCGCGAGCTGCGCGCCGCCGCCCCCGGCAGCGACCACCAGCTGGCCTGGGCCCGCTTCCTGGCGCAGACCGCCAACGGCTCCGAGCACCTCGGCCTGGTCCGCGGCCTGCTGGCCGGCACCGCCCGGATCGACGGCCTGGAGGTCGACCAGGAGCTGCGCTGGGCGCTGTGGCTGGCGCTGGCCGCGGCCGGCCAGGCCGGCGAGGAGGAACTGGCCGGGGAACTGGCCGCCGACAACACCGCGAGCGGGCGCCGCCAGCACACCCAGTGCCTGGCCGCCCGGCCCACCCCGGAGGCCAAGGCCGCCGCCTGGTCCGCCGTGATCGACTCCGACGAGCTGCCCAACGCGCTGGTCGAGGCCAACATCGCCGGCTTCGCGGTGCCCGCGCACCGCGACCTGACCGCGCTCTACGCCGCGCCCTACTTCAAGCTGCTGGAGCGGGTCTGGGCCGAGCGGACCATCGAGATCGCGATGCGCATCGTCGGCGGCTTCTTCCCGCAGGCGCAGGTGGACGAGGCCACGCTGGCCGAGGCGGACGCCTGGCTGGCCGGGCACCCGGACGCGGCGCCCGCGCTGCGCCGGCTGGTGCTGGAGCGCCGGGACGACCTGGCCCGCGCGCTGCGGGCGCAGGCCTGCGACCGGGCCTGAGCCGAACGGAACGGGCGGGGCCCGCCGCGACGCGTGTCGCGGCGGGCCCCGCCCGTTTCCCACGGCGGTGTCAGGACCGGCTCACTTGCCGCGCAGGCCCTTGTCCAGGGCGGCCATCGCGCTGCCCTGTGCGTCGTCGCCGTCCAGCGACCAGACCATCACACCGGCCAGGTCGTTCCAGCGGGCGTAGCGGGCCTTCTCGGTGAGCACCTCGGCCGAGTCGAAGCTGTAGAAGGTGTTGCCGTCGTACTTCCAGGACGCGGCGTGGTCACGGTCCACGTAGGTGGTGGAGCCGGGCAGCGCGTTGAGCTCCTTGTAGGTGAGGTCCGGCACGGTGCCGGTGGCCTTCTGGTAGAGGCCGTTGCGGTTGCCGGCCGGCACGCCGGTCCAGCCGTGGCCGTAGAACGGCGTGCCGAGGACGGTCTGCTGGGACGGCAGGCCGCGCTGGGCGTAGTGGTCGACGGCCTTGTCGGAGCTGCGCTGGCGGGCGTCCGGGTCGGTGGGGTCGGAGTAGAGCGGGGAGTGGTGGTTGGTCGGGCCCTTGCCCTCCCACGGACCGTGCAGGTCGTAGGTCATCAGGTTGAGCCAGTCCACCGACTCGGCCAGCTCGGGCAGCTCCAGCCGGTCGGCGACGGTCTCGTTGGCGGCCACGGCGGCGGTCAGCAGGTAGTGGTCGGGCTTCTTGGCCTTGCCCTTGGCCCCCGCGGCGCGCTCGGCGGCCAGCTCGTCCAGCTGCTTGCGGAACTCGTCCATCAGCAGGGTGAAGTTGCGGCCGTCCTCGGGGCGGACCACGTTGCCCGCGTCACCGCCGCCGCCCGGGTACTCCCAGTCGACGTCGATGCCGTCGAAGACGCCCGCGGCCACGCCGGCGCCGCCCTCCGGGGAGCCGGCCAGCTGCGGCACGTCGCCCTTCATGTAGAGGTCGATGCAGGAGGAGACGAACTTCTGGCGGGCCTCCTCGGTGGCGGCGGCGTCCGAGAAGTACTTGGACCAGCTCCAGCCGCCCAGCGAGATGACGACCTTCAGCTGCGGGTTCTTCGCCTTGAGCTTGCGCACCTGGTTGAAGTGGCCCTTGAGCGCCTGCCCCGGGGCGTCGGCGACGCCGTCCACCGACTCGGCCGCGGAGAAGGCCCGCTGGTAGTCGTTGTAGGCGTCGCCCTGGCCGGGCTCGTTGCTCTCGAAACAGGTGCCCTCGGCGGAGACGTTGCCGAAGGCGTAGTTGATCACCGTCAGCCGGCCGGCCTGGCCGGTCTCCTGGACGCGCTTGGCGGAGCTGTCGGCGCCCCACGAGGTGAAGTAGCCGACCCGCTGGCCCTTGAGCTTGGGGCCCTTGGCGCCGTCGGCGGCGCTGGCCGTGGCGGTGGCGGCGGTGGAGGCGAGCAGGGCGGCGACGGTGGCGGCGGCGAGCAGGGCGGGGCGGCGAATGGGCATACCGGACCTATTCTCTGATGCAACGTCAATTGGTATGGACCAGCTGGGACAGAGGTTTAGTCCATCGCGCCCACGCCGCACAAGGGGTCCGGCACGGTCGGCGCACTATGCAAAAGACCGGCAAAGCCCGTGCGACGGAAGGGAGAACGGAAGGAGGCCGGACCGCGGGTGCGGTCCGGCCTCCTCGGCGCTCAGCGCGTGGCTCAGCCGTTGATCAGGCTGCGCAGCACGTACTGCAGGATGCCGCCGTTGCGGTAGTAGTCCGCCTCACCGGGGGTGTCGATGCGCACGACCGCGTCGAACTCCTTGCTGGTCCCGTCCGCGCCGACCGCCTTGACCTTGACGGTCGCCGGGGTGCGGCCCTCGTTGAGCTCGGTCACACCGGTGAAGGAGAAGGTCTCCTCGCCGGTCAGGCCGAGGGAGTCGGCGTTCGCGCCCTCCGGGAACTGCAGCGGCAGGACGCCCATGCCGATCAGGTTCGAGCGGTGGATGCGCTCGTAGGACTCGGCGATGACGGCCTTGACGCCGAGCAGCGCGGTGCCCTTGGCGGCCCAGTCGCGGGACGAGCCGGAGCCGTACTCCTTGCCGGCCAGGACGACCAGCGGGGTGCCGGCGGCCTGGTAGTTCTGCGAGGCGTCGTAGATGAACGACACCGGGCCGTCGGCCTGGGTGAAGTCGCGGGTGTAGCCGCCCTCGGTGCCCGGCGCGATCTGGTTGCGCAGGCGGATGTTGGCGAAGGTGCCGCGGATCATGACCTCGTGGTTGCCACGGCGCGAGCCGTAGGAGTTGAAGTCGCGCTTCTCGACGCCGTTGGCGGTCAGGTACTGCGCCGCCGGGGTGCCCGGCTTGATGTTGCCGGCCGGGGAGATGTGGTCGGTGGTGACCGAGTCGCCCAGCTTGGCCAGGACGCGGGCGTCGGCGATGTCGCTCACCGGGCTCGGGGTCTTGGCCATGCCCTCGAAGTACGGGGGCTTGCGGACGTAGGTGGACTCGGCGTCCCACTCGAAGGTGTTGCCGGTCGGGACCGGGAGCGACTGCCAGCGGTGGTCGCCGGCGAAGACGTCCTGGTAGCCCTTGTCGAACATGTCCTGGTCGATGGAGCCGGCGACGACCTCGGCCACCTCCTGCTCGGAGGGCCAGATGTCGGCGAGGAAGACGTCGTTGCCGTCGGCGTCCTTGCCCAGGGCGTCCCTGGTGATGTCGACGTTCATGTTGCCGGCGAGGGCGTAGGCGACCACCAGCGGCGGGGAGGCCAGGTAGTTCATCTTGACGTCGGGGTTGATCCGGCCCTCGAAGTTGCGGTTGCCGGAGAGCACCGAGACGACGGCCAGGTCGGACTCGTTGACCGCGGCCGAGACCTCCTCGGGCAGCGGGCCCGAGTTGCCGATGCAGGTGACGCAGCCGTAGCCGACCAGGTTGAAGCCCAGCTTCTCCATGTACGGGAGCAGGCCGGCCTTCTCGTAGTAGTCCATGACGACCTTGGAGCCGGGCGCCAGGGTGGTCTTGACCCAGGGCTTGACCGTCAGGCCCTTCTCCACGGCCTTCTTCGCCAGCAGGGCGGCGCCCAGCATGACGGAGGGGTTGGAGGTGTTGGTGCAGGAGGTGATCGAGGCGATCACGACCGCGCCGTTGTCGATCTCGTAGGACGAGCCGTCGGGGGCGGTGACGGCGGTCGGCTTGGAGGCCTCGGCCGAGTAGGCCGGCAGCGCCTCGGCGAAGCGCTCGGCGGCCTCGGCCAGGATCACGCGGTCCTGCGGGCGCTTCGGGCCGGAGATCGACGGGACGACGGTGGAGACGTCCAGCTCGAGGTACTCCGAGTAGACCGGCTCGTGCGAGGGGTCGTGCCAGAGGCCCTGCTCCTTGGCGTACGCCTCGACCAGGGCGAGCTGCTGCTCGTCGCGGCCGGTGAGCTTCAGGTAGTTGATCGTCTCGGCGTCGATCGGGAAGATCGCACAGGTCGAGCCGAACTCCGGCGACATGTTGCCGATGGTGGCGCGGTTGGCCAGCGGGATGGCGCCGATGCCGTCGCCGTAGAACTCGACGAACTTGCCGACCACACCGTGCTTGCGCAGCATCTCGGTGATGGTGAGGACCAGGTCGGTGGCGGTGGTGCCGGCCGGCAGCGAGCCGGTCAGCTTGAAGCCGACGACGCGCGGGATCAGCATGGAGACCGGCTGGCCGAGCATCGCGGCCTCGGCCTCGATGCCGCCGACGCCCCAGCCCAGCACGCCCAGGCCGTTGACCATGGTGGTGTGCGAGTCGGTGCCGACGCAGGTGTCCGGGTACGCCTGGCCGCCGCGGACCATGACGGTGCGGGCCAGGTGCTCGATGTTGACCTGGTGGACGATGCCGGTGCCCGGCGGGACGACCTTGAACTCGTCGAACGCGGTCTGGCCCCAGCGCAGGAACTGGTAGCGCTCCTTGTTGCGGCCGTACTCGATCTCGACGTTCTGGACGAAGGCGTCCGGGGTGCCGAACTTGTCGGCGATGACGGAGTGGTCGATGACCAGCTCGGCCGGGGCCAGCGGGTTGATCTTGGCCGGGTCGCCGCCCAGCTCCTTGACGGCCTCGCGCATGGTGGCGAGGTCGACCACGCACGGCACACCGGTGAAGTCCTGCATGATCACGCGGGCCGGGGTGAACTGGATCTCCTGGCTCGGCTGGGCGTCGGCGTCCCAGTTGCCGAGGGCACTGATGTGGCCGGCGGTGATGTTGGCGCCGTCCTCGGTGCGGAGCAGGTTCTCCAGCAGCACCTTGAGGCTGTAGGGCAGCCGAGCGGAACCCTCGACGGCGGAGAGCTTGAAGATCTCGTACGACTCGTCGCCCACCTGCAGCGAGCTGCGGGCGTCGAAGCTGTTCGCGGACACGACTGACTCCTTCTAGGTGCTTCGTGCGGTATCCGGCCGCCACGGTGGTAAGGTCACCCTTACTTAGGCTGACCTTGCCCGCACCGCCGGTGAGCGCCTCTCGGCAAGTATCTTGATGTCGAGATATATCGTAAGGCGGAGTTATCTCGATGTCGAGATAAACCATAGTGCATGCCACGACGTCCGCCACGTCGGCACCACCTCCAGCCTGCCTCCCCCGGATGCATCCTCCCCGAACCACCGCCGAACCCCCCGTAACGCGGGCCCCGCGCCCGCGCGTCCCGCCGCCCCGGCCCGGGAGCCCGCCCCGGTACCGTGACCCCGGAACGACACACCGGGAGCTGGCATGGGGGCCGACTGATGATCGTGGTGGACGCGTCCGCGCTGGTGCTGGCGCTGGCCGACGAGGGCGGGCGCGGGCAGACGGCCCGGGCCGAGCTGGCCGCGGGCGGCGAGTGGGTGGCGCCCGAGCACGTCGTCGTCGAGGTGATGCAGTCGCTGCGCGGCCTCTACCTGGCGCGCGAACTCACCGCCGAACGGGTCGGCGAGCTCACCGCCGAACTGCCGGGGCTGGCGATCCGCAAGATCCCGGTCGAGCCGCTGCTCGGGCGGATCTGGGAACTGAAGGACAACCTCACACCGGACGACGCCGCCTACGTGGCGGTGGCGGAACGGTTCGGGGCGCCGCTGGTCACCGCCGACCTGCGGCTGATGCGGGCCAGCGGGCCGCGCTGCGAGATCCGGGGCATCCGGCCGGCGGACGGCTAGGGCGTGTCCGGGAGGCGGTGCGCGGCGTTGAACGGGGCGTCCGGCCTCCCGCCCCCGCCCGAAGAGGTTCGCCGATGCCCGCTCCGCTCGCCGCCGCGCTGCTCCCGTTCGCCCTGCTGGCGCCCGCCGCCGTCCCGGTCGCGGTCACCGAGGCCGACTTCGACCCGGCCACCGCGTTCGTCCCGCCGGCCGCGATCAGCCACGCGCCCGACCTGGTGCCGTACGGCTCGCACGTACGGGTGGTGGTGGACCGCTCGGTGCCCGGGCGGACGGTGCTGACCATGAGCGTGGCCGGGGTCGCCGCCGACCACGAGTTCCCGGTGCACCTGCACACCGGCGCATGCGGGGCCGACCCGGCCGCGTCCGGCCCGCACTACCAGGACGTGGTGGACCCGGTCAGCCCGTCCACCGACCCCGCGTACGCCAACGACCGCAACGAGCTGCGCCTCGCGCTGCGCACCGACGGGCGGGGCGAGGGCGCCGCCGCCACCTCGGTGGCCTGGCGGCCCCGGCCGGGCGGGGCCCGCTCGCTGGTGCTGCACGCGGGCGACCCGGCCGGCGCGCACGGCGCCGCCGACCGGGTCGCCTGCGTGAACCTGGAGGAGCCGCGGTAGCGGCGGGTCAGCCGCCGAGGGTGGCGACCAGGACGGCCTTGATGGTGTGCAGGCGGTTCTCGGCCTGGTCGAAGACCACGGAGTGCTCCGACTCGAACAGCTCGTCGGTGCACTCCAGCTCGGCCATACCGGTCTCCTCGAACAGCTGCCTGCCGACCACCGTGCCCAGGTCGTGGAAGGCCGGCAGGCAGTGCAGGAACTTCACCTGCGGGTTGCCGGTGGCGCGCACCGTCTCCATCGACACCTGGTACGGCTTGAGTAGCGCGATCCGCTCGGCCCAGACCTCCTTGGGCTCGCCCATCGAGACCCAGACGTCGGTGTAGAGGAAGTCGGCGCCGGCCACGCCCTCGGCGACGTCCTCGGTGAGGGTGATCCGGGCGCCGCTGGTCGCGGCGAGCCCCTGCGCGGCCTTCCGCACCTCCTCGTCCGGCCACAGGGCGCGCGGGGCGACGATCCGGATGTCCATGCCGAGCAGCGCGCCGGTGACCAGCAGCGAGTTGCCCATGTTGGAGCGGGCGTCCCCGAGGTAGGCGAGCGCCACGTCGGTCAGCGGCTTGGCGGTGTGCTCGGTGACGGTGAGCACGTCGGCGAGCATCTGGGTGGGGTGCCACTCGTCGGTGAGGCCGTTCCAGACCGGCACGCCCGCGTACGCGGCCAGCTCCTCGACCACCTCCTGGCCGTGCCCGCGGTACTCGATGCCGTCGAACATCCGGCCGAGCACCCGGGCGGTGTCCTTGATCGACTCCTTGTGGCCGATCTGGGAGCCGGCCGGGTCCAGGTAGGTGGTGGTGGCACCCTGGTCGTGGGCGGCGACCTCGAAGGCGCAGCGCGTCCGGGTGGAGGTCTTCTCGAAGATCAGGGCGATGTTCCTGCCGCGCAGCCGGGGCTGCTCGGTGCCCGCGTACTTCGCCGCCTTGAGCGTGGCGGCGAGGTCCACCAGGAAACGGAACTCCTGGGGCGTGAAGTCGAGCTCCTTGAGGAAGTGCCTGTTCCGGAGGTTGAAGGCCATGCCGGGCTCCTGGGTGTGACGATGACGGGCGGGTACGGGCGGGCAGGGAAGTAGCAAGTCTATACGACGTGCAGAATTTCTATGCACGACTGCCACTTCCGCCCGCCCGACCCGTCACAGCCGCGGATCCACCGGCTCCGACTCCAGTGCCAGCACGGCGAACACCGCTTCGTGTACCCGCCAGAGCGGCTCGCCGCCCGCCAGCCGGTCCAGCGCCTCCAGGCCGAGCGCGTACTCGCGCAGCGCCAGCGACCGCTTGTGCCCGAGGAAGCGCTGCCGCAGCCGGTCCAGGTGCTCGGTGTAGTCCGGGCCGTAGACGATCCGCAGGTACTCGCGCCCGCGCACCTTCACCCCGGGCTGGACCAGCCCGCCCGGCCGCCCCTCCCCCGCCCGGCCGCGCACCAGCGAGGCCAGCGGTTTGACGACCATGCCCTCGCCGCCCGCCGCGGTCAGCTCCTCCCACCAGGCGACACCCGCGGCGACCGACGCCTCGTCGGCGGTGTCCACCACCAGCCGGCCGGTGCGGCGCAGCAGCGGGGCCCCCGGGTGGTCCGCCTCGTCCGCCCCGGCCAGCCGGTCGCTCCAGGCGAGGTGCTCGTCGTGCGGGCGCACCGCCAGGTTCGCCCCCTCGGCCGCCAGCACCTGGAACGGCGCCAGCCGGATCCCGGCCAGCCCCTCGGTCGGCCAGCAGTACCGCCGGTACGCCTCGGTGAACGCCTGCGCGTCGGCGGCGCGCCGCCGCTGGCGACCGGTCAGCTCGGCCACGTCCAGCCCGCGTCCGCCGGCCCGCTCCAGCGCGGCCAGCACCTCCGGCAGCGCCGCGCCCGCCGCCGCGCCGACCGCCGCGTACTGACGGCGCAGCAGCTCCACGGCCTTCAGCGACCACGGCATCAGCTCGGCGTCCAGCAGCAGCCAGCCGGTGCGCAGCTCATCGAACAGCCCGGACCGCTCGGCGGCGGCCCGCAGCCGCTCCAGCACCGCGGCGGTCAGCGCCTCGTCCCCGAGGAACGCCCGCCCGGTGCGGGTCCAGATCGCGCCCCGGCCGGCCGGCCCGAACCGCTTCTCCAGCGCGGCGCCGTCCCGCGCCACCAGCACCACCGCGCGGGAGCCCATGTGCTTCTCCTCGCAGACCACCCGCCCGACGCCGTCCGCCCGGTAGGCGGCGAAGGCCTCGTCGGGGTGCTCCAGGTAGCCGGGCCTGGACGAGGTCGCGCTCGGCGCCATGGTCGGCGGCAGGTAGGCGAGCAGCCGGGGGTCGATCGCGAACCGGCTCATCACCTCCAGTGCCGCCGCCGCGTTCTCCTCCCGCACCGCGACCCGGCCGGCCAGTGCGGTCTCCACCGCCCGGCGGCCCGCCACGTCGGCGAGGTCCAGCGGGCGTCCCTCGCGGGCACCCGGCGCGTCCGTGCGCATCGGCCGCACCGGCGCGTACCACTCCCGCTCGGCCTCGGCGGTGACCAGCTCCCGCTCCGGGTAGCGCAGCGCGGTCAGGCCGCCGCCGAAGACGCAGCCGGTGTCCAGGCAGATGGTGTTGTTGAGGAACGCCGCCGACGGGACCGGCGTGTGGCCGTAGACCACCAGCGCCCGGCCCCGGTACTCCTCCGCCCACGGGTAGCGCACCGGCAGGCCGTACTCGTCGGTCTCGCCGGTGGTGTCCCCGTAGAGGGCGTGCGAGCGCACCCGGCCGGAGGCCCGGCCGTGGTACTTCTCCGGCAGGCCGGCGTGGCAGACCACCAGGGCGCCGCCGTCCAGCAGGTAGTGGCTGACCAGGCCGCGCATGAACGCCCGGACCTCGGCGCGGAACTCCTCGGACTCCTCCGCCAGCTGGTCCAGCGACTCCTGGAGGCCGTGCGAGACGGTGACCTTGCGCCCGTCCATCGCCCGGCCGAGCTTGTTCTCGTGGTTGCCGGGCACGCAGAGCGCGTGCCCGGCCGCCACCATGCCCATCACCAGGCGCAGCACGCCCGGCGTGTCCGGGCCGCGGTCGACCAGGTCGCCGACGAAGACCGCCGTCCGCCCCTCGGGGTGCACCGCGTCCACCGGGCGCCCGGCGTCGTCGCGCAGCAGCGTCCAGCCGAGCCGGGTCAGCAGGGTCTCCAGCTCCGAGCGGCAGCCGTGGACGTCGCCGACGATGTCGAACGGGCCGGTGAGGTGGCGCAGGTCGTTGAAGCGCTTCTCCGGCACGATCTCGGCGACCTCGACCTCGGCCTCGCCGCGCAGGACGTGCACCTTGCGGAAGCCCTCGCGCTCCAGGCCGCGCAGCGAGCGGCGCAGCTCGCGGTACTGGCGCGGCACGACGTGCGCGGGCAGGTCGCGGTCCGGGCGGGAGCGGTTGCGCGCGGCGCAGACGCCCGGCGGGACGTCCAGCACGATGGCGATCGGCAGCACGTCGTGGTCGCGGGCGATCCGCACCAGCTGACGGCGGGCCTCGGGCTGGACGTTGGTGGCGTCCACGACGGTCAGCCGGCCGGCGGCGAGGCGCTTGCCGACGATGTAGTGGAGCAGGTCGAAGGCCTCGGCGGAGGCGGACTGGTCGTTCTCGTCGTCGGCCACCAGGCCGCGGCAGAAGTCCGAGGAGACGACCTGGGTGGGCAGGAAGTGCTTGCGGGCGAAGCTGGACTTGCCGGCGCCGCTGGGGCCGATCAGGACCACCAGGGAGACGTCCGTCACCGGCAGGCGGCGGGGGGCGGCCGTTGCGGCGGCGACGGACCGGGTCGCGTCGGTCGCGTCGGCTACGTCGGTTTCGTTGGGCTCGGCGGTCGCGTCGGTCTCGTCGGTCGCGTCGGTCATCGGGTCTCGCCCCCTTCGTCGGGCGTCGTGCTGTCCATGGTGACGGTGTTCGCGGGCACCGCGTCGGCGGCCCCGTCGTTGTCGAGGCGGAACAGGGCGAGCTGGGTCGGGGCGCCCACCTCGGCGTCCTGCGGGCCGACCGGACGGATGTCGACCGTGTAGCCGTACGCGGCGGCGACCCGGTCGGCCCAGTCGCGGAACTCGGCGCGGTCCCACTC
The DNA here is from genome assembly GCF_042957205.1 of Kitasatospora sp. NPDC008115. Classification (NCBI taxonomy): domain Bacteria; kingdom Bacillati; phylum Actinomycetota; class Actinomycetes; order Kitasatosporales; family Streptomycetaceae; genus Kitasatospora; species Kitasatospora sp. NPDC008115. Next base: position 79,035 of record NZ_JBIBHU010000035.1, read on the forward strand.
GAAGCGGTGGTCGGCGTGCCGGAGGTGACCGGCCGGCAGGCTCTCCCACCGGACGTTGTACCCGGCGTTCGGCGTGGTCACGACCACCGCCGACGGCCGGGCCGCGCCGAACACCGCGTACTCCAGGGCGGGCAGCCGCGGCAGGTCCAGGTGCTCGATCACCTCGCAGAGCACGGCCGCGTCGAAGCCCTTCAGCCGCGCGTCCGTGTACGTCAGCGCGCCCTGGACCAGCCGCACCCGGCTCGCCCGGCGCTCCGGCATCCGGTCCAGCCGCAGCCGGCGAGCGGCCGCGGACAGCGCCCGCACCGACACGTCCACGCCCAGCACCTCGGTGAACCGCGCGTCCTTCAGCAGCGCGGCGATCAGCTCGCCCTGGCCGCAGCCGAGGTCGGCCACCCGGGCCGCGCCGGTCTCGCGCAGCGCGTCCAGGATGGCGGTGCGGCGCTGCTCGGCCAATGAGGTGGTGCGCTGCCCGCTCTGCTCCTGCCCGGTGTCCTCGTGCTCGCTCTGCTCCGCGCCGTCGTCGACCGCGTTGTCCACCTCCTCGGCCTCGCGGTCGTCGGCCTCCGCCAGCCGGGCCAGCTCCAGGCGCTCCATCGCCCGCCGGGTCAGCGTCCAGCGCCGCGACAGGTAACGGCGGGTGATCAGGGCACGCTCGGGGTGACCGGCCAGCCAGCCCTCGCCGGCGGCGAGCAGCTTGTCGACCTCGTCCGGGGCGACCCAGTAGTGCTTGGCGCCGTCCAGGACCGGCAGCAGCACGTACAGCTGCTGCAACGCGTCGGCCAGCCGCGCGTGCTCCGCCGACAGCTCCAGCCGGACGTAGCGCGACTCGCCCCACTCGGGGAACGCGGCGTCCAGCGGGATCGCCGACGCCTCCACCCGCCAGCCCAGCGGCTCGAAGAGGCGGACCGCCATCGCCGCACCGGCGCCCTCGCCGGCCGCGCCGCCGACCGGCACGGCCGGCAGGGAGATCCGCAGCGGGCGCGGCCGGTCGGCCAGCCCGGGGCGGGTCTCGCAGACGCCCTTCATCGCCGTCCGGAACACCGTGCGCAGCGCCACCGCGAGCAGCGAGGAGGCCGCGTAGGGGCGGTCGTTGACGTACTGGGCGAGCGCGAAGTCGGGCGAGCCGGCGCGGCCCTTGCCCCGGCCCTTGCGGACCAGCGCGATCGGGTCGACGTCGAGCAGCAGCGCGGCCGTGCAGGCCTCGTCGCCCGCCTCCGGGTAGAAGACGTGCGCCTCGCCGTGCGCCGTGGAGAACCGCTGGACCCTGCCGGGGTGCTTGTGCAGCAGAAAGCCCAGGTCAGTGGCCGGGTTCTCGGCGGTACCTGTGGTGGAGATCGACATGAACACCCGTTGGAGTATTGCCGAGGAGGGGCTCCCCCAGCACCGCATTTTGTCGCCGACCGGGAGCGCCGGGACCGGTCCGGACGGTGAGCGTGTTCGGCAGCGGCGGCCCGGATTCGTTAACGTGCACGATGTGACTGCAGAATCCACCACCCCCGTGAACGGCGCCGTTGCCGCAGGTCTGGCCACCATCGCCGCGGACGGCACCGTCCTCGACACCTGGTTCCCGGCCCCCGTGCTGACCGCCGAGGCCGGCCCGGCCGGGACCGTCCTCCTGACCTCCGAGCAGGCCGAGGCCGAACTGGGCGCGGGCGCCGCCGAGGCGCTGCGCGCCGACGCCCGCCGCGGCGTCGAGGTGGTCGCCGTGCGCACCACCATCGCCTCGCTGGACGAGAAGCCGCTCGACGCGCACGACGCCTACCTGCGTCTGCACCTGCTCAGCCACCGCCTGGTCCGGCCGCACGGCCTGAGCCTCGACGGCATCTTCGGCCTGCTGGCCAACGTGGCGTGGACCAGCATCGGCCCGGTGCCGGTGGACAAGGTCGAGCAGGCCCGGCTGGCCGTGCGCGCCCAGGGCGGGCAGCTCGCCGTCTACGGCATCGACAAGTTCCCGCGGATGACCGACTACGTCGCCCCGTCCGGCGTGCGCATCGCCCACGCGGACCGCGTCCGCCTCGGCGCCCACCTGGCCGCCGGCACCACCGTGATGCACGAGGGCTTCGTCAACTTCAACGCCGGCACGCTGGGCACCTCGATGGTCGAGGGCCGGATCAGCGCGGGCGTCGTGGTCGGCGACCACAGCGACATCGGCGGCGGCGCCTCGATCATGGGCACCCTGTCGGGCGGCGGCAAGCAGATCGTCTCCGTCGGCGAGCGCTGCCTGCTCGGCGCCAACGCGGGCATCGGCATCTCCCTCGGCAACGACTGCGTCGTCGAGGCCGGCCTCTACGTCACCGCCGGCACCCGGGTCACCGCCCCGGACGGCGCCGTGGCCAAGGCCGTCGAGCTGTCCGGCCAGGACAACCTCCTCTTCCGCCGCAACTCCCAGACCGGCGCCGTCGAGGTCATCGCCCGCACCGGCTCCTGGGGCGGCCTCAACGCCGACCTCCACGCCCACAACTGACCCGCGCGGCAGATGACTGATGCCGGGCTTCGAGACCTCTCGAAGCCCGGCATCCGTTTTCCGGCGACACGCCCGGACCGCCCGTCAGAAGAAGACGTGCCACCGAGGTCAGTCGCGGCTGTCGAACTCACCGGCCTTGATGCTGCCGAGAAGGGCCGCGAAGACCGCCGGGGGTGTGTGGAGGATCACGGAAGGGTCATCGGATTCCCGCAGTTCGATTGCCCCGACCCCTGCACGGGCCTCGACGCACTCATTGTTCGAGGCGCTGTAGCTGGACTTCTGCCACTCCGCGTCAGACATGCGTGGCCTTCACTTCCTTCACGATGGATCGGATGAACTCGCGCGATTCCTCTTCCTGGAGAGCAGTGGAATCGAGGCGCGAGAAGATGACTCGGTGCTTGGCCAGATCGGCTTGCGAGTCGAAGAAGAGTGCCCCTTGGGATACGTCCATCTCGATGGTGTCGAGCTCGGGAACCGGGCCTTCGGCGAAGGTCAGGTTCTCACCGGATCCCGGGAACGTATCAAGCGCAAACGGCACTACCCGTACCGAGATCCCGGACTGCTCGGAGTCGTCGACCAGGGCGCTGAGCTGGTCAGCGAGCACTGCAGGACCGCCGAACTGCATCCGCAGCGCGGCCTCGTGGATGAAGGTCCGCAAAGGTGTGGAGCCTGAGCGAACAAGCTCCTGACGACGGATCCTGAAGGTGGTCCTCGTCTCGATCTCCTGTGACGGCAGCGGCGGGAACAACCGGGCGAACACTGCCGACGCGTAGGCACGGGTCTGGAGCAGGCCCGGGATGTAGGCAGTGGTGCAGAAAGTCAGCCGCGCGGCGTGGGCCTCAAGTTCGGCGACCTCAAGGAAGTCGATGGTCAGCGCACCCCGGTATTCCTCCCACCAGCCCTTGCCACGTTCCGAAGCCATGCGCGCGAGGGCGTCGATCAACGGCTCATTGGCGCAGCCGCACGCCGAGGCGACCATCCGCAGCCGCTCGGGGCTGACCCCGATCTTCGCCATCTCCATCTGCGTCATTTGAGCGGGGCTGATGCCGAGCTTCCTGGCAAGCTCACTGCCGCCGAGGCCAGCCTGCTCTCTCATCCGTCTCAGCTCACTTCCGAGGCGCCGCTGACGGAGGGTCGGGTTGGAGCGAAGGGCCATGACGTCCTCTCTACCGGTGCTGGATCAGTCTGCCGCGCGGGCAGCGAGCAGGTCCATCTGGGAGCCGACTACACGGTAGGGGGAACTTTCTCGCCGCGACCTATAAATAGAGGTTGGGTGAGCTATGGTCTGTCTCACAACGATCCGACGGATCGTCAGTAATGCCTGTTCTCCAGGGCAGTAGGCGCATGCTGCCCACTCCGCACCGCAGAGCAGCCAGGTCCGGACTGGCCTCGTTCACGGCGACGCATCCGTCGGCCCCCCTCCCCACTGCCTCTCACCACGGAGGTCTCCCATGCGTGCCCTCAACCCGCCCGACTGTTCCGCCATCCGCGCCGAACTGCGCTCCATCCTTCGCACCGCCCACTGGCACCCCGACGCCATCAACGACGCCGAACTCGCCTTCCAGGAACTCTTCATCAACGCCTGGCAGTACGGCGGCTCCCCCGCCCCCGCCGTCCTCGTTTCCCTGTGCCCGACCGTCCTTCGCGTCGCCGTCTGCGAGGACTGCCCCACCCTGCCCGAACCCCGCATCCCCACCGACCCCTATGCGGAGTCCGGACGCGGACTCCACCTCGTCCGCGCCCTCACCCACCGCAGCGGCGCCAACCCCACCAAGACCGGCAAGGTCACGTGGTTCGAACTGGACGCCGCCGCGTGAACACCCCCATCACCCCCCACGACACCTACCTCCGCACCTACACCGAACCCGAGGTCACCGCCCTCCTCCGCGAACTCCACGAGCGCGGAGAGCCGTTCGGCATCCAGTGGGGCTCCGCCGCCGTCAACGGCACCACCGTCGACTTCGGCAGCACGTCCCTCCCCACCCTCCTCAACCTCCTCGAACTCCTCCGCGACGCGAGCCGGACGTGACCACCTTCCTCATCGGCGCCGCCTTCGCCGTCCTCCTCGCCCTCGCCATCGCCACCGTGATCACCGGCGTCATCACCGCCCTCAAAGCCGGCCCGCCCCCGCCGCCCATCACCCGCCACGGCCGCTGGGAACTCCGCACCACCCCCGACGGCACCCCCGAATACACCTGGATCGCCCGCCAAGCCGGCCACTTCAGCCCCGAAACCAACCCCCACAACCACCGCCGCCACATACCCAAATGACCACCCGGAGCGAGAAGTCGGCCCGGCCGACTTCCTGCTCCGCCCCATTCCTGCGCGGGGGTAGCGAGCCCTCGCCTGCCCTGAGCGAGGGCCAGGGATATGCGGATCGTCTCGGGCGGCCCCTTGCTCCGAGCAAGGGGCCGCCCGACAAACCGTGCAGCTTCCACCACACAGCCCGGGAGTAGGAAGTCGACGAGGCCGACTTCCTACTCCCGGGCTCCGGTGGCGGGGGGGGGGGGGGGGGGGCGCGCCCCCCCCCCCCCCCCCCCCCCCCCCCCCCCCCCCGTTAGTTTTGGGGGTTTTGGGGGGGCGCCCCCGGCGCGCGCGGCGGGCGGCCCCCCCCCCTCCCCTCCGCCCTTCCCACTCCCA
>NZ_JBIBHU010000036.1:0-10653 GCF_042957205.1 Kitasatospora sp. NPDC008115
CGCCTGGCTCCACACCTACAATCACCACCGCGGACACACCGCACTCGCAGGCAAACCACCCACCAGCCGCGTTCCCAACCTCACGGGCCAGAACATCTAGACAGCCCGCCGACGGCCTCAGGCGTGCGCGGCGAGCGCGGTCCGGTGGACCCGGTCGAGGAGGGCGAGCAGCAGTTCCTTGCTGGACGCGCGCTCCCGGACGTCGCAGAGCACCACGGGCACGTCCGGGTCGAGGTCCAGCGCGCGGCGGACGTCCTCGGGGGCGCAGTCGCGGCGTCCGTAGAAGCAGTTGACGCCGACGGCGAAGGGGATGCCGCGCTGCTCGAAGAAGTCGACGGCGGCGAAGCTGGTCTCCAGCCGCCGGGTGTCGGCCAGCACGATGGCACCGAGCGCGCCGAGCGCGAGGTCGTCCCACATGAACCAGAAGCGGAACTGGCCCGGCGTGCCGAACAGGTAGAGCACCAGGTCCTCGCGGACGGTGATCCGGCCGAAGTCCATGGCGACGGTGGTCGTCGCCTTGTCGTGGACGCCGTCGAGGCTGTCGACCCCGATGCTGGCGCGGGTCATCCGCTCCTCGGTCTGCAGCGGTTCGACCTCGCTGACCGAGCCGACCATGGTGGTCTTGCCGACGCCGAAGCCGCCGGCGATGAGGATCTTGACCGCGCCCGGCACCAGGCTCTTGGTCGTCACGTCGGGTCTCCTGAAGGGGAACTGGGCGAGGTACGGGGCGATCGGGGCGGCCGGGGCCGGACGGAGCGGCGGCGGGTCAGAGCCGGCGGATGCCCTCGATCACGGCCTGGATCAACGCGATGTCCGGCGCCTCGGCGAGCTCGACGGGTGCCCGGGTGAGGATCATCCGGGCCTCGGCGAGGTCGTCCAGCAGCACCTTGACCACACTCACCGGGAGGTCCAGGACGGCCGCGATCTCGGCGACCGCGAGCGGGCGTTCGCGGCAGAGGTCCAGGATCGCGGCCGGTTCGGGCGTCATCCGGCTGGTGTCGGCCAGCGGGTCGGCGCTGACCACCAGGGTGATCAGCGCGAAGCCGTCACGGACCGGGCCGGTGCGCCCGTTGGTGATGGCGTAGGGGCGGACCAGGTGGCCGGCCTCCTTGTCGAAGAACCAGGCCTCGGCGGCGTCGACGGTCACGCACCGCCACCCGCATCCGGTTGGCCGGCGTCGCTGCGCGGTGCTGCGGTGAGGTACTGGCCGACCTGCTTGACCAGCATGTTGATCTCGTAGGCCATCAGCCCGGCGTCGACCGACTCGCTGGTGAGCACGGCGAGCCGGGCGCCCTGGCCGGCGGCCGTGACGAACAGGAACAGGTGGTCCATCTCGATCACGGTCTGCCGCACCCGGCCGCCGTCGAACCGCTGGCCGGCGCCGCGGGCGAGGCTCTGCAGTCCGGAGGCGACGGCCGACAGGTGCTCGGCGTCGGCCCGGTCGAGCCCCCGGGAGAGTCCGACCAGCAGGCCGTCCTCGGAGAGCACGATGGCGTGCCGGGTCTCCGGTACCCGCGCCACCAGCTGGTCCAGCAGCCAGTTGAGATCGCGCTCGGTGTCGGTGTGCTGCTGCGTCATCACTGCTGTTCCTTAGCTGCGGAAGGCACGTCCGGGTCGGTGGGGGTGGCACGGGCGGTGCGGGTGCCGTGTTGGATGGCGGCCATGGTGGCCCGCGAGCGCTGCGGCGAGGGGTCGTCGGCCTGCGGCGCGGCGGGGCCGGGCGGGCCGTAGGGGCCGGCGGAGGACGCGTGGGCCTCGCGCAGCTGCTCGGCGAGGCTGGCGTTGCGGACCCGCTGGGGCAGGACGCGCGGCGTTCGCAGCTCGCCCTCGGGCCCGTACCGCGCCTCGGCGTCCTCGGCACGCTGGTGCGTGGGCGCAACGGGCGCGTCCGGCGGTGCGTCGCTCCCGCCCCAGGCTCCGGCGCCCGGCCCGTCGCCGAACCCACCGCCCCCGAAGCCGCCCCCGAACCCGTCCGTGTACGCCTCCAGGCCGTCCGTGTCCGCGTCCGCCGGGTCCAGGTACGGCCAGGGCCGGCTGGGCCGTGCCACGACCACCGCGCCCGGCAGCCCGGGGATCGGGGAGCCCACCGGCAGGCCGCCGTTGGCCGTCGGATCGTCCTCGCCCTGTCGGCCGACGCCCTCGGGGTACCGCGCGACCAGTTCGCCGCTCACCACCGCCCCGTCGGCGCCGCCGGACAGGCCGCCCGGCAGACCGTCCGACAGACCGCCCGGCAGGCCGACCGGCACGCTGCCGCCCGCGAACACACCGCCTGTGGCGTCGTCCACGGGAGCACCCGGGAAGCCACCCGCCGCGGGCCCGTCGCCCGGGAGCCCGTCGAGCACGCCGGCGGGCGAGCCCGAAAGCTCCTGCCCGGCCCCGCCCGTCCGCGCGTCCGCGCCCGGACCGGTGCCCACGGCGGCGCCGGCCTCGGCCGCCTCGCCGCCCTGACCGGCCTCCGCCGCAGCATCCGGACCCGAACCCGGGCTCGAACCCGAACCCGAACCCGGCGCCGGGGACCGGGTGACCCGGGCGCCCGCAGGCAGGCCGGCGAAGGCGGTCGGCGCCTCGGCCTGCTGCAGCAGCGCGGCCGGCACCAGCACCACCGCCCGCGTCCCCCCGTAGGGCGAGGGGCGCAGGGTGACCTGGACGTCGTGCCGGGCGGCCAGCCGGGCGACCACGAAGAGTCCGAGCCGCAGGTCGTCGCCGAGCGCGGAGACGTCCAGCTCGGGCGGGTTGGCCAGGTAGTCGTTGAGCCGCTGGTATTCGTCCTCGACCATGCCGAGGCCGCGGTCCTCGACCTCCACCGCCAGACCCTTGGGGACGTCCTGCGCGGAGACCTGCACCTGGGTGTACGGCGGGGAGAAGGTGGTGCCGTTCTCGATCAGCTCGGCGATCAGGTGGATCACGTCGGCGACGGCCTGGCCGCTGAGCGAGGTGCGGGGCACGCCCTGGACGACGACCCGCGAGTAGTTCTCGGTCTCGGAGACGGCGCTGCGCAGCACGTTGACCATGGGCACGGCGTTGCGCCAGCGCCGGGCGGGCAGCGCGCCGCCGAGGATGACCAGGTTCTCGGCGTTGCGCCGCATCCGGGTGGCGAGGTGGTCGACGGCGAACAGCTCGCGCAGCAGTTCCGGTTCCTCGTGCTCGCGCTCCAGCGCGTCCAGCATGCTGATCTGACGGTGGATCAGGATCTGGGTGCGGCGCGCGATGTTGAGGAAGACCTTCTTCGTCCCCTCACGCCCCTGGGCCTGGTGGACGATGGCGGCGACGGCGGCCTGCCGGACGGCGGCGAGGCTGTCGGAGGCCTGCTGGAGCTCGTCGCCGACCCGCCGGGGCGGGGTCCAGGCGGGCGGGGCCGGGACCGACTCGCCGGCCCGCAGGCGTCCGGCCACCCCCGGGATCTCGTGCTCGGCGAGCGTCAGGGCGTCGGCGTGCAGGGCGGCGATCCGGGCCGGCAGGGTCCGCGCGGCGCGCAGGCCGCGCACCAGGCTCCAGAGCAGGACGGCGGCGACGACCGCGCTGCCGGCCAGCAGGGCGGTGCGCTCCCCGGCGTCGCGCAGCAGGTAGACGGCGTAGCCCCAGGCGGCGGCGAGGCCGAGGCAGGGGACCAGCGCGAGGGTGAGGAGCGGGCTGCGCAGAGAGCCGGACCGGCCGGCGCGGTGGCCCGTCCGGGGGGCCGATATGCCTGGCATCTGATTCCTTGTAGCGGGGTGAACGCGGGGGTTCCGTGTGCGGTCCGACCGGGGGTCGCTGGGGCGCAACGGCCAGCGGTGCCCGGGGTTTGCCGGAGGTGGTGACCTGGGGGTCACCATCCGGACGGATGCAGACGGCCGCCGACTTCAGGCACGCTACCAGCCTCCGGTGACCTTCGGGCAACATCAACTGACCATATGTGAACGCTTGATGACGGTGTGTCCGGGGGGTTCGGCCCCCTTCGGGCGGAAATTCGCACTGGTCGGCGAAGTGCTGGAAGGTTTCGGACGGCTTTCCGGCATCCTGGGTCCGGTCGCCGGAAAGCCGTCAGGGACAGGTCAAGAAGAGGTACTCTGGCGGGATGCCCCGACCGGGCGGGCCCGGGGGTCAGCCCGCCAGTGGCATCCGCAGCACCTCCGCCTGGCCGTCCTGCACCTGCGCCTCGGCGCGCGCCTCCTGCTCGGAGGCCTCGTGCCACGCCCAGCCCGCCAGGTCGGCGAGTTCGACCGACCACTGCTTGCCGTAGGTGCCGGAAGCCACCTGCCCGAGCCGCAGCCGCTGGACGTCCGAGGTGCCGGCCGGCGGGTAGATGTGGGTGGCGTCGCGCAGGTAGCGCTCGATGTGGAACTCCGTCTGCAGACCGCGCGCGGCGTGGATCTCCATCGCGTTGCGCGCCGAGTCCAGCGCGTACTCGGTGTTGATCAGCTTGGCGTTCATCAGCTCGGCGTCGCAGGCCTTGCCGTGGTCCAGCAGGTGCGAGGCGTGGTACGCGGCGAGCTTGGCGGTCATCAGCCGGGACTGCATCTCGCCCAGCTTCAGTGCGATGTTGGGCAGTTGGGACAGCGGCTTGCCGTAGAGCAGACGCGACTCGGCGAACCGCGCGGTGTCCTCGACGATCGCCACGTGGATGCCGAGGGCGACCGCCGCGAGGTTCAGCCGCCCGTACAGGGTGGAGGACGAGTAGGCGACGTCCAGCCCCTCGCTCTCCTGGCCGAGCCGGTTGCCGGCCGGGATCCGGCAGTCCTCGAAGACGAGTTCGCCGAAGCTGAAGCCGTGCAGCCCGCTCTGCGAGCCGAGCGTGCCGGCGCGGAACCCGGGCCGGTCGCTCTCCACCAGGAACGCGGAGAGCCCCCGGCTGCCCGGCCCGGTGCGCAGCACCACGCCGTGCACGTCGCCGATGTGGGAGTTCCCCACGAACCACTTGCGGCCGTTGAGCACGTACTCGTCGCCCTCGCGCCGCGCCGTGCCGCTCATGCCGAGCACATGGCCGCCGGACTCCGGTTCGGTGACGGCGATCGTCGGCAGCGCCGATCCGTCGGCGAACTTGGGGAGCCAGTAACGGCGTTGTGCGTCGTCACCGAAGTGGATGACCTTGGCGACGCCGAGCTGCGAGGCCTGAGCCATCGCCCCCATGGCGCCGCTGACCCGTGACAGCTCCTCCACGATCACGGTCTTGGCGAGGTGTCCGAGCCCCAGCCCGCCGAACTCGCGCGGGATGGTGACTCCGATCCAACCCCGGCGGGCGATCTCCCGCGCGAGTGCGAACTCGACCTGGCGCTCCGCCTCCATTCTGGCCACCTGCGGGCGCACTTCCTTCTCCGCGAACTCGCGCACCTCCGCGCGGAGGCGCTCGTGTCGTTCGTCGGTGAAGTAGTCCATCGCCATTCCCCGGTCCTCTCGGGTTCGTTTGTTCGGTGGGTGTGCCTCCGTCCGTGCAGCCGATCCGCGTCGGCCGCCGAAGGTGAGGGGGAGGTGGGGTCGGCGGCCGGCCCATGCACAGCCGGTGCGTGCGGAAGTGCCGGCGGTGGCCCACGCTGCTCCTGGGGACCGCCGATTTTCGGCAGGCCTCATTGTCATATGTGCACCGGAAGTGCTCTACGGAGGATCTTGGATTGGCGCGATCGAGTCGTTCCGGGGTCGGGGAGGATTGAAACACCCAAAGGTGGGGATACGACGTGTCCGAGATTCCCGGAACCGCCGGATCCGACGGTTCCGCTTCCGGTTCCGCGTCCGTTCCCGGCCACCGGTCACGCCTCCGTCTCCCGCTCGACCATGTGGCTTTGACCGAAAGTCAGCATCCGGGACGGCGCGGGCCGGGAGCGCCGAAGGCACCGGATGTCTGATTACATGTGCGCCATGACTGATGTGATGAGCACTCAAGGCCAGTTCCCGGGTGCCGCCGGGGAGTCGGAGCGGGCCCGCAGGCTTCGCAGCCTGGGCCTCGACGAGCCCGCGGCGGACGAGGCCTTCGACCGCTTCGCCCACCTGGCCGCCAGCATCACCCGCGCCCCCATCGCGATGGTCAACTTCATCAACGACGAGCACCAGATGTTCCGGGGGCTCTACATTCCGCCAACCTCCCCTGAGATTCCGGTCGACAAGGGCTCCGCCTGGGCCGACCGGGGCATCGCGTTCGACCTGCCGACCCGTCAGATGCCCATGAGTTACGGCTTCTGCCCGCACGTCGTCGCCCAGCGGTCCCCCCTCGCCCTGGACGACATCCTCGCCTACCCCCGGTTCGCCGGGAACTCGGTCGTCGACGAGCTGGGGGTGCGCGCCTACCTCGGTGCCCCGCTGGTCGACGACACCAACACCGTCATCGGCACCGTCTGCGTCCTCGACCACGAGCCCCGCCAGTGGGGCCGCGAGCGGCTGCGCGACATCCAGCACCTCGCCGAGGCGCTGCTCTCCGAGATCCGGCTGCGCGACAACCTGGTCGCCCAGCAGCACGAGATGTTCGCCGCCTTCGACGGCTCGCCCTTCCCGATCATGCTCACCGACGGCCCCGGCCAGGAGATCCGCTACGCCAACGCCCAGCACGCCGAGGTCTTCGGCGCGCCGGTCGCCTACGGCGGAATCGGCCAGGCCTACCCCCACCTGGGCGCCGCCGGCCTCCAGCAGGCGGTCAACGAGGCCTACCGCACCGGCCGGGCCACCGTCCTCAACGAGGTCCGGCTCCCGTCCGCGCGCCCCGACGCCCAGCGCGGCCAGCAGGTCTTCAGCTTCACCTGCAGCCCGCTGCGCACCGCCCGCACCGGCCACGTCAGCGGCGTGCTGACGGTCGGCATGGACGTCACCGCGCAGTCCCGAACAGAGGAGGAACTCGGCACCCTGGCCGCGCTCCTGGTCGACCGCCTCCAGCAGAACGGCGCCCCCGTCACCCGTTCCGGCACCGGCGAGACCGGGATCATCCTGCCGGCCTGAGAGCACCACCGCACGACCGCACACCCCTACGACCGTTCTACGGCACGACGGCATCACCCGCATCACCCGCACGACCGCACGGCCGGGCGCCCTGGCGTCCGGCGTCCGCACCGCCGCATCCACCACCGCGGTGGGGCGCCTCTCACCCCCGATGAGAGGCCCCCCGCCACGGTGTGAGCGCCGCCGGGCCGGGGGAGTACCGCCCGGCCTGGGGCGCACCACCCGGCCGGACACCACCCGGCCGGACACCGTCCGGGCGAACACCGTCCGGGTGAACCGCCGGGCGCCGCCCCCGCCGCGCACCCCCGCGCGGCCGCCGCCGGTGGTAGGCATGGGCCGCATGCAGTGGTTCGCCGCCCCCGAGTACTGGCTCAGCAGACTGCTCGTGCAACGGATGCTGGCCGCCCTCTACCTCACCGGCTTCCTCGCCGCGGCCCTCCAGTTCCGCGCCCTCACCGGCAGCCGCGGCATGCTCCCCGTCCCCCGCTTCACCGCCCGCGTCCCGTTCCGGCACGCGCCCGGCCTCTTCCACCTCCACTACAGCGACCGCTTCTACGCCGCCGTCGCCTGGGGAGGCGCCGCGCTCTCCGCCGCCCTCGCCGGCGGCCTCGGCGACGCCCTCCCGCTGTGGACGTCGATGCTCTGCTGGGCGGTGCTGTGGGCCCTCTACCTCTCGATCGTCAACGTCGGCCAGACCTGGTACTCGTTCGGCTGGGAGTCACTGCTGCTGGAAGCCGGCTTCCTGGCCGTCTTCCTCGGCAACGCCGACACCGCCCCGCCCGCCCCCGTGCTGTGGCTGCTGCGCTGGCTGGTCTTCCGGGTCGAGTTCGGCGCCGGACTGATCAAACTGCGCGGAGACACCTGCTGGCGCGACCTGACCTGCCTGCGCTACCACCACGAGACCCAGCCCATGCCCGGACCGCTCAGCTGGTTCTTCCACCACCTGCCCGACCCGCTGCACCGCGTCGAGGCGGCGGCCAACCACGTCACCCAACTCCTGGTCCCCGTCGGCCTGCTCCTCCCGCAGCCCATCGCCACCTACGCCGCCTGCGTCGTCGTCGCCACCCAGCTCTGGCTGGTCGCCTCCGGCAACTTCGCCTGGCTCAACTGGCTCACCATCGCCCTCGCCCTCGCCGCCGTCGACCCGGCCCGCCTGGGCCTGCCCGTCCACCCGCGCGCCTACGGTCCCTCGCCCCTCTGGTTCGAGGCCCTGGCGCTCGCCCTCACCGCCGCCGTCCTCGTCCTCAGCTACTGGCCGGTGCGCAACATGGTCTCCCGCCGCCAGGTGATGAACCGCTCCTTCAACCGCCTCCACCTGGTCAACACCTACGGGGCGTTCGGCAGCGTCAACCGCACCCGCCAGGAGGTCGTCGTCGAGGGCACCGACGACCCGGTGGTGACCCGGCGCACCGTGTGGAAGGAGTACGGGTTCAAGGGCAAGCCCGGTGACGTGCGCCGCCTCCCGCGCCAGTACGCCCCCTACCACCTGCGGCTCGACTGGCTGATGTGGTTCGCCGGCATCTCGCCCGGCTACGCCCGGCCGTGGTTCCTGCCGTTCGCCGGCCGGCTGCTGGTCAACGACCCGGACACGCTGCGCCTGCTGCGCCACAACCCCTTCCCGGACGGCCCGCCGACCCACGTCCGGGCGACCCTCCACCTCTACCGGTTCACCGATTGGCGCGAACTGCGGCAAACCGGCGCGTGGTGGCACCGCACCGCGCTCTACGAGTACCTCGCGCCGGTCGACCTCGCCGCGCTCGCCCGGGCCGGCCACCGCCCGCCGCCCGTACGGCAGGCGGGCGGTGGGCGTGCGGCGGGCGCCGACGGGCGCCGGTGAGCGGCGGACGAGCCGCGGACGGGTGACGGGAGAGCCACCCGACCGGCCCTCCCGGGTGGCGTCCGGGCGGGCGGTACGGCACGCCACACCGGGCCGAGGGGCGGTGGTGCGTGCATGGCTCGAACGGGCACCCGTATTCTTGGCCTCCGACCGGTAGCCCGACCGCGCGCCCCCCGGCCCCTCCCTCCGAGGCCCATCGCGCACCCGGACCGCCGCCCCCTCGCCGCCCGTCCACGCCCCCGCCGCAGCCGCCCAGAACCGGACCTCACATGACAGTGCTTCACTCCCGCAACGCCGACGCGGCCGACGCAGCCGGCTCCGCAGACGTCAAGGACACCACGGACACCAAGGCCGCCACGGACACCGCCGACAGCACGGACACGATGGACACCAAGGACACCACGGACGTCGCCGAGGCCACGGCCGACACCGACCTCCGCGAGGAACTCGGCCGCTACGCCGAACTCGGCGCGTTCACGCTCGCCGCGGACACCCACCCCTGGTACGCGGCCGCCGACACCGTCGCCACCCCCGAGGAGGCCCGCGCCGCGTCCACCGTCCTCGCCGAGCTGCGCGGCCACGACCTCCAGCAGGTCTGGGAGGACGTCACGGCGCTCGCCACCGATGTCAAGCTCGACGCGCCGGACACTGTCGGCAAGACCGCGGTTCTCGTCGAGATGCTGCAACTGGTCCGCCGCACCTCGGCCGTCCTCGCTCCCGCCGCGTACGACGCCGACCTCGAAGCCCTGATCGCCGCCACCGCCGACCGGAACTGGCGGCGCGAGCGCGGCGTCAAGCTCTCCTGGCTGCGCGCCCGCTCGCTGCGCAAGCAGGCCGGCGCCCTCGCCGCCACCACCACCGGCCGCACCCGCGCCCAGGACCTCCACGAGGCGCTCGCCTCCGCCGAGGTCGAGCGCCGCGCCTGGGCCGCCCTCGCCCCCGCCGGCACCCTGCCGACCGCGCCGTCCGACGCCGACCTGGCCCACCGTACGGCGCAGACCTTCGAGGCGATCAGCACCGGCGTGCGCGAACTCGCCCGCCTGCTGCCCGGCCAGGACCTCGACGCGCTGTCCTTCCCGGACCTCGTCGACCTGGTCGAGCGCCTCGCCGCCGACGAGGGCACCCTCTACCGCCTCCCCACCCTCGGCGGCCTGCGCGCCACCCTGGAGGACGCCGGCCTCGCCGACCTCCTCACCGAACTCGCCGCCGCCCGCGCCGACCGCCGTGCCGCCGAGGCCGCCTACGCCGCCCGCCAGGCCCTGGCCGGCGGGCAGCGCGACGGGCTGGCGGTGGAACCGGCGGCGGAGCCGGAGGAGGCCGTCTCCGAAGACACCGACGCGGCCGCCGCTGAGCCGGCGGCGGAGGCCGAGGAGCCGACGGCGGAGACCCCGGCCGAAGAGGAGCCGCTCACGGTCACCCTCCCCGCCCCCTCCCCGGCCGCCGACGACCTCGTCGGCATCCCCACCGCCCCGCCCGCCCAGCCCTCCGCCCCCGAAGCCGAGTCCATCGACCCGGCCGACGACAACGAGCCCGAGCCGGCTGCGGAGGCGACGGGTGTCGTTGCCGGTGTCGAGCCGGTTGCCGGGGTGGAGGCCCTGGTTGAGGTTGAGTCCGCCGTAGTGGCCTCGGCTGAAGCCGAGCCGGTCGTGGAGGTCTCGGTGGAGGCGCCGGACGCCGCTGCCGATGCGGAGTCGGTGGCGGTTGAGGTCGAGCCGGTTGCCGGGGTGGAGGCCCCGGTTGGGGTTGAGTCCGCCGTAGAGGCATCGGCCGATGTCGAGCCGGTCGCGGAGCCGTCGGACGCCGTTGCCGTTGCCGAGCCGGTCGCCGAGGCGCCGGTTGTGGTTGAGCCGGTCGAGAAGGTTGCGGCCGAGCTGACAGAGGTCGTCGCGGACGCGGACTCGGCGGCGGTTGAGGCCGAG
>NZ_JBIBHU010000036.1:10749-80014 GCF_042957205.1 Kitasatospora sp. NPDC008115
CGAGTCCGCCGTGGAGGCTGCGGCAGAGCCGACGGAGGTTGTTGCCGAGACCCCGGTTGCCGAGGCGTCGGTTGTGGTTGAGCCGGTTGCGGAGGTTGCGGCCGAGCTGACGGAGGTCGTCGCGGACGCGGACTCGGCGGCGGTTGAGGCCGAGTCCGCCGTGGAGGCTGCGGCAGAGCCGACGGAGGTTGTTGCCGAGACCCCGGTTGCCGAGGCGTCGGTTGTGGTTGAGCCGGTTGCGGAGGTTGTGGCCGAGGATGCGGCCGAGCCGGTTGTGGAGGCTTCGGTTGAGGCTGAGACGGCCGTGGAGATTCCGGCCGAGCCGACGGAGGTCGTCGCCGAGGCGCCGGTTGAGGCTGAGCCGGTTGCGGAGATCGGGGCCGAGGAGACGGCCAAGCCGGCTGCAGAGGCTGAGGCTGAGCCGGTGGCCGAAGCCGAGCCGGTGGCCGAAGCCGAGCCGGTCGCCGAGGCGCCGGTTGTGGTTGAGCCGGTTGCGGAGGTTGTGGCCGAGGAAGCGGCCGAGCCGATGGTGGAGGTTGCGGCCGAGCTGACTGAGGTCGTCGCGGACGCGGACGCGGAGTCGGTGGCGGCTGAGGCTGAGCCCGTGGCCGAGGCGAGTGTCGAGGCCGTTGCGGAGGCCCCGGTCGCCGAGGCGCAGGTCGAGGCTGAGCCGGTTGCGGAAGCCGTGGTCGAGACCGAGGTCGCCGAGCCCGTCACGGACGCCGCCGCCGACGAGGCGCCGGAGCCGGAGGCCGCCTCCGAGGCTGAGCCCGCCGCCGAGGTCGGGGGGCGGCCGGAGAAGCCGGACTTCACGCCGGGGCGGCCCGTGACCGCGTACTCGGCGGAGGAGCTGCTCGTGATCGTGCGCTGGGTCGACGGCGACGCGGTCGAGCGGAGTGACGAGGAACTGCTGCGGGCGGCCATGAAGGAGCTGGGCTTCGCCCGCCTCGGGCCGCGCATCAAGGAGGCGCTGGGCGCCGCCGTCGCCGCCGCGCGCGGCTGACGACGACCGGGAAGGCCCCGGAGCACGGTCACCGACCGCGCTCCGGGGCCTTCCCCGTGTCCACCCGGTGAAGTCCGACGACAGGGATCGGGCGGTCACCCGTGCGCCGACGCCCGGGTGAGCTGCGCCGTCAGGACGGCCGGGGCCTGTGCCAGGGACGGGCCGTACCAGGTGAGGTGGCGGCCGCTCACCAGGGCCGCCGGAACGCCGGGGAAGGCCTCGGGGCCGTCGTCGGCGGTGAAGCGGTAGGGCTCGTCGGGCAGGACCACCAGGTCGGGGCGGGAGGCGAGCAGGTCGGGGAGCGGGACGGCGGGGTAGCGCTCGGGGCGGTCCGGGTCCTCGGCGTGCGGGAGGCGCAGGCCGAGGCGGCGCAGCAGGTCGCCGGCGAAGGTGTCGTGGCCGAGCACCATCCAGGGGCGGCGCCAGATCGGCACCACCGCCCGGCGGGGCGGGCCGGGCAGCGGGCGGGCGTCGGCCCAGGCGGCCTCGGCGGCGTCCAGCCACGGTGGGCGGGGCAGGCCGCAGGCGACGGTGAGCAGCCGGTCCAGTGAGCTGAACGCCTGGTCGAGGGTGCGGATGTCGGTGACCCAGACGGGTACGCCGGCCGCCCGCAGGGCGTCCAGGTCGGGGCGGCGGTTCTCCTCGGCGTTGGCGATCACGAGGTCCGGGGCGAGCGCCACGATCCGGGCCACGTCCGGGTTTTTGGTGCCGCCGATCCGGGGTACGTCCAGGTTCGAGGGGTGGCTGCACCAGTCGGTGACGCCGGTGAGCAGCCCGTCCGAGGTGGCGGCGAGCGCCTCGGTGAGCGAGGGCACCAGCGACACCACCCGCCGCACCGGTCCCGCGCCGAGCGGTACCACGAGTCCGAGATCGTCGGCCACCGGCGGACCGCCGGAGGGGGAGGAGGACGTCATCACCCCACCCTAGCCACCACCTCGCCACCACCCGGCCGCCACCTCGCCACCGTCGAGCCACCACCCGGCCCGCCCCACCCGGCCGTCCCCGTCCCGACCGCCCCGCCGTCACCGGCCGGGTGCCTGGAGGGGCAAACTCCCGGGAACCGGCCGGGTGCGGTGGCCGACTACCTGGTCCGGGTTCACAGGAAGGACCCGAGCACGACCACTGACCAGGAGAGATTCTGATGCGCCCTCGCGCCCTTCGCGGTATCGCGGCCGCCGTCGCCCTGTTCGCCGCGGCCACGGCATGCTCCGGCGGTGGTGACGGTGACGGTGGCGCGGACGCGGCGGGCGGCGGGAGCGCGCGGCCGGCGGCGGGCGGGACGTTCCCGGTCAAGGTGGCCGACTGCGACGGCAAGGAGACGACCGTCAAGCAGGCGCCCGAGCGGATCGTCACCAGCAACGCGGCGGCGCTGGAGATGCTGCTCCAGCTCGGCGTGGGCGAGCGGGTGATCGGCACCGGGTTCCCGCCGCGCAAGGGCGGCCTGCCGGCCCCGATCGCCGAGCAGGGCGCCAAGGTCCCGGTGCTGGGCGACACGCTGATCCCCAAGGAGAAGCTGCTCGGCTCCGGCGCGGACCTCTACGTGGACACCTTCGGGCCGATGCCGGCGATGGGGGCGGCGGGCTCCGGGCCGAGCGAGGAGGAGCTGAAGGCGGTCGGCATCCAGCACGTGCTGCTGCTCTCCACGGCCTGCGCCAAGAGCTCCAAGGCGGCGCAGGGCCCGCGCACCGACCTCTCCGCCGTCGAGGAGGACATCCGCCGCCTCGGCGCGGTCACCGGGACGGCCGCCCGGGCCGAGGAGATCGTCGGCGCGATGGAGCAGCAGATCACGGAGGTCAAGAACGCCACCGCGGGCGTACCGGAGGCGCAGCGTCCCGGGTACTTCCTCTTCGACTTCGATGCCGGTACAAAGCAACCGATGGCCGTCTGTGGCAGGCAGGTCGCCAACGCGGTGATCACCCTGGCGGGCGCGCGCAACGTGTTCGCCGACTGCGACGCCGACTTCAGGCCCGTCTCCTGGGAGGACGTGGTGGCCAAGAACCCGGACTGGATCCAGCTCGCGGTGCGCAACCGCGGAGGCGAGGAGGCGAACCGCAAGGCCTTCGACGAGGCCGAGGCGTTCCTCAAGAGCTTCCCGGCCACCCAGGGGCTGAAGGCCGTGCAGGAGGGGCGCTTCCTGCGGATCGGCTCCGAGGTCACCACCATCGCCGGGACCCGCACCGCCGACACCGTCCGGCAGATCGCCGCGACGGTCCACCCGACGCTCGTCAAGAACGGGCAGTAGCCGATGTCCGGGGCCACGACCACCACCACCGCGGGCGACGCCGCTGACGCCGCGAACGTCGCGGACACCGCCGGCGCCGCCGACGCGGCCGTGCGGCGCAAGCGCGTCCGGGCCCTGCGGGCCGGACCGCTCGCCGCCGTGCTCACGGCCGCCCTGGTCGTGGCGTTGACCGCCGCGGTCTCGCTCGGCGCGGTGGACATCCCGCCCGGTGAGGTGTGGGAGGTGGTCGGGCGCCGGATCACCGGGCAGCATCCGGCGCCCGGCAGCCGGGACCTCATCGTCTGGCAACTGCGCGTGCCGCGCGCCCTGCTGGCGGCCGTGGTCGGGGCCGGACTGGGCGTCGTCGGCACCGCCGTGCAGGCGTTGGTCCGCAATCCGCTCGCCGACCCGTTCCTGCTCGGCATCTCCTCCGGGGCCTCGCTCGGCGCGGTCGGCGTCATCGTGCTCGGCGCCGGCGTCGGCCTGGAGCTGACCGTCGGCGGCATCGCCGGGATCACCGTCTCGGTGGCCGCCTTCCTCGGCGCGCTCGCCGCCTTCTCGCTCGTCTGGCTGATGGCCCGGCGCGGCGGCGGCTTCTCCCCGCTGCGCCTGGTGCTGGCCGGCATCGGCATCGGCCAGTTCCTCTCCGGCCTCACCAGCTACCTGGTGCTGCAGACCGGCGACGAGCAGCAGACCCGGGGCGTGCTGTTCTGGCTGATGGGCAGCCTCAGCGGCGCCACCTGGGGACAACTCGTCGTTCCTGCCGTCGCCGTGGTCCTCGGCATGCTGCTGCTCCAGGGGCGCGCCCGGGGCCTGAACGCCATGCTGATGGGCGACGAGACGGCGGCCGGGCTCGGCGTCGACGTGGTCCGGCTGCGCCGCGAGATCTTCGCCGTCACCAGCGTGCTCACCGGCGTCCTGGTCGCGGTCTCCGGGGCGATCGGCTTCGTCGGGCTGATGGTCCCGCACGTGTGCCGGATGCTGGTCGGCGGCGACCACCGCCGGCTCCTGCCGTTGTCCGCCCTCACCGGCGCGGTACTGCTGGTGGTCGTCGACCTGCTCGCCCGCACCGCGCTGGACGGCCAGGAGGTGCCGATCGGCGTGGTCACCGCGCTGCTCGGCGCGCCCACCCTGCTCTACCTGCTGGACCGACGACTGGAGCGGAATTGAGAATCGCCGTCGAGGACGTGAGCGTCGCCCTGGCCGGGCGGACCGTGGTGGCCGGCGTCCACCTGGTCGCCAAGGAGGGCGAGATCGCCGGGCTGGTCGGTCCCAACGGCAGCGGCAAGTCCAGTCTGCTGCGCACCGTGTACCGGCACCTGCGGCCGAGCGCGGGACGGGTGCTGCTGGCGGGGCGGGAGCTGTCCGAAATGAGCCCGGCGCAGTCCGCCCGGCACATCGGGGCGCTGCCCCAGGAGCGCGGCGGGGACTTCGAGTTGACCGTCCGCGAGGTGGTCTCGATGGGCCGCACCCCGTACAAGCGGGCGTTCGCCAAGGACGACGCCGAGGACCACCGGGTGGTCGGCGAGGCGCTGGAGCGGGTCGGCATGGCGCACGCCCCGGACCGCCGGTTCGCCCAGCTCTCCGGCGGGGAGCGGCAACGCGTGCTGCTGGCGCGGGCGTTGGCGCAGCAGCCGGACGTCCTGGTGCTGGACGAGCCGACCAACCACCTGGACGTCCGGCACCAGGTGGAGCTGCTGGCCCTGTTACGCGAGCAGCGGCGCACCACACTGGTCGCGCTGCACGACCTGAACGCGGCGGCCTCGGTGTGCGACCGGCTGCACGTGCTGCACCGCGGCGCCCTGGTCGCCTCGGGGGAGCCGCGCGAGGTGCTGACGGCCGAACTGCTGGCGGAGGTGTTCGGGGTGCGGGCGGCGGTGGTCGAACACCCGTTGACGGGTGACCCGTTGATCGCGTTCGACCACCGCACGCCGGCCGGGAGCACGTCGGCCGGGAGCGTACGGGCCGGGAGCGGGAAGGCCGGGAGCGGGAAGCCCGCGACCGGACCCGACGGGGGAACGACGTCGGCCGGGGCGGCGGGCGCCCGGGTGCCCTCAGGACTCCCGGTCGCCGCCGCCCCGGCCTCGGTCGAGTGTCAGGAGGTCTCGTAGTGGCTCGGGCGGCCGTTGCGCTCGACCAGGCGGCCGACCTTGGCGGCCTCCTCGCTGCGCAGCAGCTCCCACTCGCCGTCCTGGCGGTGCAGCACCGAGGAGTGCCACGGGGTCATCCACATGTCCGCGTGCTCGAGCAGCCGGATGCCGAACTTCAGCACGCCGACCTTCTGCGGGTGGATGGAGAGCCGGAACGAGCGGGGGTGCTGCTCGGCGATGAGGTCGCCCCAGGCGCGGCTGCGCTGGATGACGCCGTAGGCGCGCTGGCGGCAGTCCTTCTGCAGGGCGGACTTGGTGCCGGTCCAGCCGAAGGTGTCCTCGGTGAGGAAGCGGGTGATGCCGCGATAGAGCTTGGCGGTCTCCTCGTCGGTGAGCACCTGCTCGCGCAGTTCCTCCTTGGTCGGCGCGTACTGGGCGTGCACCCGGGCGCGCTTCTCGTCGAAGGGCAGGTCGCCGAGGACGGCCCGCAGGTCGAAGGTGTCGAGGTTGGTCAGGCCCTCGCGCTCGATCAGCGCCGCCAACTCGTCCGAGTACTGGTCGATGTTGTCGTCGGGCACGTGGATGAGGTCACCGAAGATGTGCCCGTCGGAGCAGATCAGGATCTTGGCGCCGGGCTCGTAGATCTTGCCGATCTCCTCGGCCAGCCGGTTGAGGAAGGTGAGCGAGAGCCGCTCGCCCTCGTCGGGCAGGTGGCTGAGCACCTTGGCGAGGTTGGGGGATTTGCAGGGGAACCCGGGCAGGGTGAACAGGATCGGGTCCCCGGCGGTGATGAAGTCCGCCAACTGCTCCATCTGGAGCGGGAAGTCGGCGGGCGCCGCGTCGACCTCCGGGTCGGAGGCGCGGCGGTGCGGGAGCAGCAGGTCGAGGATCTCGGCGGAGATCCGGGTGATGGTCTGCTGGTCAGGGACGGTGTACCCGGCGCTGGTCTGCGCGGTGGTCACGTCGCTCCCGGTGCTGTCGGCCTGGGAGTTGCTGGAGCTGCTGGTGACGGTGCCGGCGGGCGGCATGGCGGTCCTCCACGGAACGGTGATCGGGCTTCGGGCAGGCGGAGCCACGCCCCGGCGGTGGTCGCCGGGACGCTGTGGTGGATGCAGGGAGAAGCGTGGTCGCCCCTTCGCAGGCGCTCAGATCCGCCGGTCGTAGGCGACCGGGAGCTGGTTCACCCCACGGGCCAGGACGGCGGGAACCCAGGCGAGCGCGTCGATGTGCTCGCCGTCGGCGACGGACGGGCGCAGCCCGGGCAGCCGGGTGAGCAGGGTGCCGATGGCGATCTGGAGTTCGGCCCGGGCCAGGGCGGCGCCGGGGCAGAAGTGGATGCCGTGGCCGAAGGCCAGGTGGGCGTTGGGGGAGCGGTCGAAGTCCAGGACGTCGGTGTCCGTGAACTGCTCCTCGTCGCGGTTGGCGGCGCTGAGCGCGACGATCACCGAGTCGCCGGCCGGGACGGTGGTGCCGTGCAGGTCACTGTCCTCGGCGAAGAAGCGCCAGGTGGTGAGCTCGAAGGCGCCGTCGTAGCGCAGCAGTTCCTCGATCGCCCGGATGAGCAGGTCCGGTTCGGCGGTGGGCGCGTCGGGATCGAGGGCGGCGCGCAGCCGGTCGAGCTGCTCCGGGTGGCGCAGCAGGGTGATCAGCATGGTGGTGATCTGGTTGGTGACCGGCTCCTGGCCGGCGACCAGCAGTTGGAACACCATCGAGTCGAGCTCCTCGGGGCTCAACTCGCCGGCGTCGCAGGCGGCGACGAGCCGGCCGAGCAGGTCCACGTCGGGCCCGGCGGGGTCATAGGTGGCGCGCTTGTGCGTGACCACCTCGGCGATGTACGTCTGCAGGCCGCGCAGCCGGCCCTCGTACGCCGGTCGGCCCGGGTCCTGCGGGCCGACCGGTTGCACCACCTTGCCCCAGTCGCGGTCGAACTTGACGGCCAGCTCCTGCGGGAGGCCGATCACCGCGGCCAGCACCTGGAAGGGGTAGTGGGCCGCGAAGCCGGCCACCAGGTCGACGCCGCCGGTCGGGGCGGTCGGCGGCAGCTCGTCGACGAGGGCGTCGGCCAACTCCTGGATGCGCGGGCGCAGCCGCTCCACCCGGCGCGGTGAGAAGGCGTCCAGGACGAGCTTGCGCATCGTGGTGTGCTTCGGCGGGTCCTGGTGCAGCAGGTGCACCTGGAGCTGGGAGTGCTGCGGCTCGGGCATGATCGAGGCGAGCCGGCGCCACTCGTCGTTGCCGAGCGCGTGGTTCTTGCCGAGCCGGGGGTCGTTGAGCGCCTCGTGGGCGGCCTTGTAGCCGGTGACCAGCCAGGCGCCGACACCACTCGGGAAGGTCACCCGGTGGACCGGGCCTGCCGCCCGCATCCGCCGGTAGAGGGAGTAGGGGTCGCTCTTGAATTCCTGGCCGAACATCGGTACGGGGTCGGGGAGTTCGTCGTAGCCGAACGGGCAGCGAGGCCCGTCGGGGGCCTCGCCCGCCGCGGTCGGGTCGTGGACGGTGTCGGTCATTTCGGATGTTCCTCCGGTGTGGATCCGCCGAATGCAGGCCGAGTGTGACGATCCGTCACGCGGGACTGCTGATCGTCTGGTCGGTCTTGGTGGTGCTCTCGGTCTTGATGGTGCCCGTGGTGCGGTCGGCGGGGTTCCCGCCCTTGGTGGTGCGGTGGTGCAGGGTCAGGAGGGCTACGGCGACGGCGGCGGCGAGGCCGGCGACGGTGAGGCCGGCCCGTACGCCGGCGATCTCGGTGGTGCCGTACAGGGTGGCGGCGGTGCCCAGCGCGGGGCCGAGGGCGAATCCGAGGCTGCGGGACAGCTGGACGGCCGAGCCGGCGGTGGCGAGCTGGTCCCGCGGGGCCGAAGTCATCACCAGGGCCTGGACCGGGCCGCCGTTGAGGCCCATTCCGGCGCCGGCCACGGCGAGCCGCCAGGCGATGTCGGGCGAGGACCAGTCGGTGGACACGGGGACGAGCAGCAGCAGGCCGATCGTGGTGACGACGGCGCCGGTGAGCGCCGTCGGGCGGGCGCCCCAGCGGTCCGCGAGCCGTCCGCCGAAGCGGCCGGCCAGCACCATGCCGAGCGGGAACGCCAGCATGGTGAGCGCGGTGGTGGTCGCGCTCTCCCCGCTCTCCCGGCGCAGGTGCTGGGCGAGCAGGAAGTGGGTGGCGGCGAAGCCGGCGGCGAGCGCCAGCACCGAGCCGTTCACGGGGGCGGTGCGGGAGACGCGCAGCACGGTGGCGACCGGGCGCCCGCCGGGGCGGCGCAGCCAGATCAGCAGGAGCGGTACGGAGGGAAGCGTGAGCAGCAGCCAGAGCGGCGCGTCCGGGGCGAGGGTGAGGCCGAGCAGGACTGCGGCGATCGCCGAGCCGATCAGCGCGGCGTCGCCGAGCGAGCCGCGGTCGGGCAGCCGCAGCCGCTTGCCGCCGCGCGTGGCGCTGCGGTGCGCGATCAGCCAGGCTGCCAGGCAGATCGGCAGCTTGACCAGGAAGATCGCCCGCCAGCCGACGTGGTCCAGCAGCAGGCCGCCCATCACCGGGCCGGTGACGGCGCCGAGCGGGCCCATGGTGGCGGGCACGCTCATCGCCCGGCCGCGCAGCTCGGGGCGCACGGAGGTGGCGGCGAGGACCGGCATCAGGACGAACAGCACGGCGCCGAAGGCGCCTTGGGCGAGGCGGGCGGCGATCAGCCAGCTCGCCCAGGGGGCGACGGCGGCCAGGACGCTGCAGAGCGCGAAGCAGGCGACGGCCAGCAGCAGTGCGGAGCGCAGGCCGACCTGGTCCAGCCACCGCCCGGCGGGCAGCAGCAGGGCCACCAGGGGGAGCTGGTAGCCGAGCACGGCCCACTGGGCGGTGGTGGGGGAGACGTCGAAGGCCTTCGCGATGTCCGTGAGCGCGAGGTTCACGACGTTCATGTCGAGCATCGCGACGAAGGCGAGCAGGCCCGCGGCGAAGACCAGGCTCCACCGGTCCTCCGCCCCGGCCGGGCTGCTACCCGGTGCGCCGACGGCGGGAGACTGCTGCGTTGCCATGGGTCATCCTCCGTTCCCCCCCGTGCTGTCCGGACACCCTCTCGGCGGCGGCGTCCGGTACAGCAGTCGGAGGCACCCGGGTCCGGGTTCCGAACAGGTGGGGGATTTTTGAGGCTTGGCCGGATCATGACGACGATGGCTGATCTTGCCTGCGGCCGGGAGCGGGGAGCCGGGCCCGCCGACGGCTGACAACTGACAGATTTCAGATAACAGATAACAGATTTTGAAATCTGTCATCCGTCATCTGTCAGCGGTCCGGGGTCGAACATCTCGTCGGGGGCCGCCGGTCCGTCGGCCCCCGGCGCCGCCTCAGCCGACGGCCGCCAGTTCCCCGGCCGAGGCCGGTGCCGGCTCGCCGGCCTCGGCCGCCCGCAGCCGGGCTATCAGCTCCTCGCGAGCCCGGGCGACCCGGGAGCGGACGGTGCCGACCGGGCAGCCGGCCACCTCGGCGGCCTCGGCGTAGCTCAGCCCGACGACCTGGGTGAGCACGAAGGCCTCGCGCCGCTGGGCGGGCACCCGGTCCAGCAGGTCGCCGAGCGCCACGCCGTCCTCGAAGCCCGCGGCCGGCGGGGTGCCCTGCCGCTCGGCGGCCTCCTGCCAGTCCGGCAGCGCGGCGCAGCGCGGCCGGGCGGCGGCGGTGCGGTAACGGTCGATGACGGTGCGCCGGGCTATGGACAGCAGCCAGGTGCGGGCGGAGGAGCGCCCGGCGAACCCGGGCAGGCTGCGCAGCGCCCGCAGGAAGGTCTCCTGGGCGAGGTCGTCGGCGGACTGCACGTCGGTGAGGTGGGCGACGAACCGCCACACGTCCCGCTGGGTGGCCCGGACGAAGGCCTCGACATCGGCGGGCCGCCCCTCGCGGGCGGCCAGGGCGAGCGCGGTCAGCTGATCGTCATCCACGACGGCCCCCTACCCGGTCGGTCCCGCCTGGGAGCAGGTACGGGACGATGGTCATATGAGATGCGCGCAACTTCGTACCGCTCTGTCCGCCCGCCTCGACGGCGAACCGGCCGGTGTGCCGGACCGCCGGCTGGACGGGCACCTCGCCCGGTGTACGGCCTGCCGGGAGTGGTTGGAGCGGGCGGAGCGACTGCGCGGGCCGCTGCTCGCGAACGGGGCCGACGAGCCGTCGGCGGACTGGACGGCGAAGCTGCTCACGCGCCTCGGCGCTGCCGAGGACGGTGGAGCCGAAGTGGGCCGCCCCGGGCAGGGGGACGGCGGGCGGACGCGGTAGGACGGTGGCGCCGGGTGTGGCCGGTGCGCCGTCGAAGTCAGGCATGGAGAAGTCCTGAGGGGAAGACGGGGTGCGGTGCCGTTGCGGTCGGCACCGTCGGCGTCGATGGGCGGTCGTGCGGTCCCGGTCCCGGTCCGGCGGAGCGGCGGGAACGGTCGGCACGTGCGGGCCCGGACCCCGGCGCCGGCAGCGGTCTCCGTCGGAACCGTCGGCGCCCCCCGGCACGGACGCACCGGCCGCCCGCGACGGCCCACGGCCGCCCGGCGGGAGGCGCGGGAGGCGGTGGTGCGCGGTCGGTCGGCGGTCGTCGGGGGACGGGCGGCGGTACCCGGCGGCGCGGTCGCGGCGCGGGGCGACCTGCCCGCCGCGTGGCGGACACCGGCGGTGTCCGGGAACGGCGGCGGGCGCGTCAGCGGGCGAACGCGGCCGGGGGAGGCCCGCGCCGGACCAGGGCGTGCGAGAGCAGCACCGACCGTGGCAGCCGGGCCCGGTGTCCGACGGGTTCGGGCACGTCCGGCGGCCGGTAGCCGGTCGCACGGGCGAACAGTACGAGCAGCGGCGCCAGCAGCGCCCCCGCCAGCACCGAGCCCAGCGCGCCGAGCAGTTCGAACAGACGCACCAGCGCCGCCTCGCCGCGCCAGAGCAGCAGCGAGCAGGCCAGCGCGGCGACCACATGGGCGGTGATCATGCCGGTCGACATGCCGTGCGCGGCCATGCCGTGGCCGCCCATGCCGGTCGTACCGTTCATTCCGTTCATCCCGGGCATGCCGCTCATGCCGCTCATACCGCTCATGTCGTGCCCGGCCATCCCGGACGCGGCCGCGGAGCCGGAACCGGAGCCCGGCACCGGCGTACCCGCGGCGGACGTGAGGTCGGCGGCCGCCGCCGCGCCGTGCGCGTGGGCGACGGCCGCGGTGCCGGACGGCGGAATGTCGGGGTCCAGCCCGGCCATCAGCGCCAACTCGTCCGAGGACAGCCCGGTGGGCGTGGTGTCCGGATTGCACAGCAGCAGCGAGGCCCAGTCCGTCGACGGCGCGCCGGCGATGCCGCCGCCCCCGAACAGCGAGCCCGCCTGCTGGAACGTCAGGTGCAGCGCGGTCTGCGCCACCACCATCCAGCAGCTGATCACCGTGAGCCCCCGCCGCCGGCCGGCCAGCAGCCAGGTGAGGCTGAGGGTGAGAGCGAACGCGCCCGCCAGGACCGGGGCCGAGACCCCGGAACCCGCCATGGCGACGTGCGCCGTGGCGGCCAGCGCCACGCAGAGCGCGGCGAAGACCACGGCGCGCAGCGAGCGGATCCGGTCGGTCATCACGATGACACTCATCGTCGCACCCGCCTCCGCCGCCCTGTACCGCACCCTCCGGTATTGGCCGGTTCCGTCCCTGCCGTGATGTCCGGCCACCTCGGGAACGCCCCTTCGGGGCAAGCCGTTCGGGCACGCGCGCCGTCCGGCACGGGCGGGGCGCAGGTGATGGAGGTGACGGTGTGGTGGCCGGATCCCGACGGTGCGCGAGCGACCGCCCTCCGCCGCATGCCGGACTGGTCCGGAAGATGCTCTCTTCATACCGTCATATCGGTTTGACACGTCCGTGCAGATACGTACTGAATGTGACGCCCTGAATGTGACTCCGCGCACACGGGCCCCGACGGCGACAGGAGACCCGGCATGGACACCACGGCACCCGAGGCCGGCAGCATCCCCGCGCCCGGCACCGCAGGAACCGCCGGCACCGCAGGAACCGCCGACGCCTCCGGCACCCTCGGCACCCTCGGCGCCGATCTCGCCGACCCGGTGTTCTGGCGGCTGCCCGACCACGCCCGCGCCGCCGCCTTCGCCGAGCTGCGCCGCCTGCCCGCCCCGGCCCGCTTCGGCGACGCCCCGGGCTTCCACGCCCTCGTCCGGCACGCCGACGTCGTCGAGGCCAGCCGCAACCCCGCCGTCTTCCTCAGCGGACCCGGCGTCACCACCCCCGAACCCGCCCGCTGGGTGCGCCTCCTGTTCGGCGACTCGATGGTGAACCTGGACGACCCCCGCCACGCCCAGCTGCGCCGCATCGTCTCCCGCGCCTTCACCCCGCGTCTGATCGCCCGGGTCGAGGACGACATCCGCCGGGTCGCCACCGACCTGGTCGACCGGGTCGAGCGCGAGCGCCCCGAGGACTTCGTCAACGCGGTGGCCGCCGAACTCCCCTTCCAGGTGATCTGCAACATGATGGGCATCCCGCAGGAGCCCCGCCGCGCCATCCTCGACCAGGTCGACCACGCCTCCGAGCACACCGGTGTCCAACGCCCGCTGCGCCAGCGGATCCGGATGCCTGGCCGGGGACTACGGGCGCTGGCCCGGATGCAGGGCATGGTCGCCGACCTCGGCCGCGAACGCCGCCGCCGGCCCACCGACGACCTGATCTCCGCCCTGGTCACCGCCGACGTCGACGGCCGCCGCCTCACCGGCCGCGAACTCGGCGCCTTCTTCTCCCTCCTGCTCGTCGCCGGGGTCGAGACCACCCGCAACGCCCTCGCGCACGGCCTCCACCTGCTCACCGCCCACCCCGAACAGCGCGCCCTGCTCCTCGGCGACCTCGACGGGCACCTCGGCGGCGCGGTCGACGAGATCGTCCGCCACTCCACGCCGATCATCCAGTTCCGCCGCACCCTGGCCGTCGACCACCGGCTCGGCGGCCCCGACGGCCCGCTGCTGCGGGCGGGCGAGAAGGTGGTGCTCTACTACGGCTCCGCCAACCGCGACGAGAGCGTCTTCACCGACCCCGAGGCCTTCGACATCACCCGCAGCCCCAACCCCCACCTCGGCTTCGGCGGCGGCGGGCCGCACTACTGCCTCGGCGCGCACCTCGCCCGGCAGGAGATGAAGGTGCTCTACCGGGAGCTGTTCACCCGCCTCCCCGAGGCCCGCTCGACCGGCGAGCCCGAGTTCGTCCCCTCCAGCTTCGACCACCGCATCCGCTCGCTCCGGTTCACCTTCTGAGCAGCCCCGGCCTCACCCGGACCCCGGCCTCACCCAACCCCTCCCCGCCTCGCCCAACCCTCTCCGCCTCACACCGCCCCGGCCGGCTCCCACACCGCGTCATCGTGCGCGAACAGCACCCGGCGCGGCCCGAACGCCGCCAGCCGCTCCAGCCAGGCCGGGTACCCGGGCAGCGGCGCGCCCACCACCCCCTCCGCCGCCGCCCGCCGCGCCAGCACGGCGGCGCCGTACCCGGACGCCGTGTCGCACGCCTGGCCGGCCAGCACCGTGCAGCCGTCCGCCCCCGCCACCACCAGCGACTGGTGCCCGGCCGTGTGACCGGGCGTCGGCACCACCCGCACCCCCGGCCACACCTCCGCCTCCCCGTCCAGCTCCCGGTAGCGGGCACCCGGGAAGTCCACCAGCGCGTCGATCGTGTACCCGCCCGCCCGGGCCTGCGCCAGCTCCGCCGCCTGCGTCCACACCGGTACCCCGGCCAGCAGCGGGTTGCCGCCGCAGTGGTCGAAGTGCAGATGGCAGTTGACGACCACGTCCACCTCGCCCGGCGCCACACCCGCCGCCGCCAGCGCCGCCGTCAGCGGACGGCGCACCGGGCGGTAGTGCGCGTCCGCCTCCGGATCGCCCTCGCCGAGGCCGGTGTCGAACAGCAGCAGCCCCTCCGGCCGGCGCACCAGGTACGCCAGCACCGGCTCCACCCGCGGCTCCGGGTTGTCGGCCTCCCCGGCCGGACGCACGAAGTAGCCGAGGTCGAGCCGCCGGATCGCGGGCACCGGACCGGGGTGGGGCCTGGCCATGCGGGTCCTCCTGGGGGACGCGGGGGAGGTGGTGGCGGATGTCACTGCGTTTACCCCGCCGCACGGCGCACAATGCGGGCATGACCGACCGTCCGCTGCCCGGCCCTCCGCTGCCCGGCCCTCCGCTCGCCGGCCGTCCGCTCCCCGCCCCGCCCGGGCCCGCCGACGGACCCACCGCCGACGCCTGGCACGCCCTCGGCGGGGCGTCCGCCCTGCTGGAGCGGGTCTCCTTCCACGGCCCCGACGCGGTCCTGCCCTCCCGCCTGCCCGTACGGCGGCTGGCCCGGGCCACCGTCGCCGCCTGCTCGCTGGCCGCCGCAGAACTCGCCGCGCTGCGCACCGGCGGCCCCGTGCCGCGGGTCCGGATCGACCAGGGCGCCGTGGCCACGGCCTTCGTCAGCGAGCGCCACCTGCGGATCGACGGCCGCGCGCCGGTCTCCTTCGCACCGCACTCCGGCTTCTGGCCCACCGCCGACGGCTGGCTGCGCACCCACGCCAACTACCCCCACCACCGCGACCGGCTGCTCGCCGCCCTCGGCCTGCCCGACGACGCCGGGCCCGAACGGCTCGCCGCCGTGCTGCGCGAACTGCCGGCCGCGGCCGTCCAGGAGCGCGCGTACGCGGCGGGGGCGCTCGCCGTCGCCGTCGCGCCGGTCCGGGACACCCTCCTGCCGCTGGCCGAGGTGCGCACCGTCGACGAGGCGGCGCCCCGGCCGCTGGACCCGGCCCCGGCCGACCGGCCCGCCGCCGGGATCCGCGTCCTCGACCTCACCCGGGTGATCGCCGGCCCGGTGGCCACCCGCACCCTCGCCCTGCTCGGCGCCGACGTGCTGCGCCTCGACCCGCCGCGCCTGCCCGAGGCCGACGACGCCCACGCCGACACCGGCTTCGGCAAGCGCTCCGCCCGCCTCGACCTCGCCGGGAGTGCCGACCGGGCCGTCTTCGAGGACCTGCTCGCCACCGCCGACGTCGTCATCAGCGGCTACCGCCCCGGCGCGCTGGACGCCTACGGCCTGGCCCCCGGGGCGCTGTTCGCCCGCCGGCCCGGCCTGGTCCTCGTCGAGCTGAACGCCTGGGGCTGGAGCGGCCCGTGGTCCGGGCGGCGCGGCTTCGACAGCCTGGTCCAGGCGGGGTGCGGCATCGCCGCGACCGAGGCCGGCGCCGACGGCCGCCCCGGCGCCCTGCCCGCCCAGGCCCTCGACCACGGCACCGGCTACCTCGTCGCGGCCGGCGTACTGCGCTCCCTCACCGACCAACGCACCGACCAACGCACCGATCAACGCACCGATCAACGCACCGACCAGCGCACCGGCCGGCCCGGCGGCCGCCACCTGCGCTACTCCCTGGCCGGCACCGCCTCCTGGCTGCTGCACGGCATCACCCCCACCGCCGACCCGCACCTGCCGCCCAACGACGAGCCCCACGACCCGGCCCGCTGGCTCACCGAGACCGACTCGCCGTACGGACGGCTGCGGTACGCCCTGCCGCCCGTCGGGTACGCGGGCGCCCCGGCGGACTGGACGCGCCCGCCGGGGCGCTGGGGCACCGACGCGCCGCGCTGGGCCTGAGGGCTGCCGGAGCCGCGCGCTCAGACCCCGGAGGGGATCTGCTTCGCGGTGCTCCGCACCTGGAACGCGGTGGCGATCTCGATCAGCCCCAGGACCACCAGCCAGCAGCCGGCCAGCACGGTCAGCGCGGTGATCGACCCGGCCGGCCAGACCATCAGCAGCACACCGGCCAGCGTGTTCGCCCCGCCCGCGAAGGCCTGCCAGCCGCGGGCGGGCATGGCGGGGTCCGAGATGGCGGCGGCGAGTTGCGTGATGCCGCGGAACAGCCAGCCGATGCCGATCCAGATCGCCAGCAGCAGCACCGACTGCGCCGCGCTGCGGAAGCAGAGCAGGCCCAGCAGCACGCAGATCGCGCCGCTGATGAACGCCAGCACCCGCATCGCGGTGGTGGCGTGCGTGCCGAACGCGGCGACCAGCTGCACGATGCCGATGACCAGCAGGTAGAGGCCGAACAGCACGCCGACCACCAGCAGCGTCTCCTTGGGCCAGACGAACACGACGATCCCGAGGCCGAGCGAGACGAGTCCGGCGACCAGCAGGACCTGCCAGGCGGCCTTGGCGAGCAGCCCGAGCGGGCCCTGCACCGGGGAGCCGTCGGGAGTGATGATCGGGGAGACCACGGTGGCGTCCTCCAGGGGAGCGGCGGGGGAGCGTAAGGGGAACGGGCGCCCCGGCGTACGCGTGGGGGCGGGTGCGCGGGCCCCCACGGCGCGCGGGGTTCGGGCGCTCCTCACGATCACCCCACGCGCCCCGTACCGCTCGCCGGATACACCCGTTCGGGCGATCGAACGGGTTTCCCCCGGGATTGCCGGAACGCCATCTGGGCCTCATACACCGTCGATAGGATCCGGTGATGTGACTTCTGAAGGGTGGGGGACCCCTCCGGTCGAGCCGATCAGCCAGCACTACATCGTCTGCGGCGGCAACGCGCTCGCCCACCGGCTGGCCCTCGAACTCGTCGAGCACTACGAGGTACCGGTCGTCGTCCTCGTCCCGGACCGAGCCCGCGACCACGCGCCCCGGATCGAACAGCTGGAGGGCGTCGCCGCCGTCGTCGAGTACAGCAGCGTCACCGAGGAGGCGCTGCGCGCCGTCCGGGTGGAGACCGCGCGCGGCATCGCCTTCGTCGACGGCCACGACCAGGAGAACATCCACGCCGCGCTCTCCGCACAGGGCCACAACCCCGCCATCCGCATCGTCCTGCGGATGTTCAACCAGCGGCTCGGCGCCAACATCGAACGCCTGCTCAGGAACGGCGCCGCGCTCTCCGGCTCCGCCACCGCCGCCCCCGCCTTCGCCGACGCCGCCCTCTCACGCCCCAACTCCGTCCAGGTCGGCGACCGCTTCCTGCACATCGCCTACGACGACGACATCAGCTCCGACCGGCTCTGCGTCGTCGCCGACCGGATCGACCGCCAGGACGTCGGCCGGATCCGGCTGCTGCCCGCACAGGCCGGCGACTCCGCCTCCTTCGTCCGGCTGGCCAGCGAGTTCGGCGACGACGGGCCCATCCGCTCCGGCGCCGAGGCCCGCCGCGCCGCCGACCTGGCCGACGAGGCCGGGCCGGACGGCGGCATCGCCGCCCTGCAGACCCTGCGCAGCGAACCCGCCGTCCGGATCGCCTGGTGGCGCCGGCTGCGCTGGCGGCTGCTCGACACCCTGCGCTTCTTCACCAGCGTCCGGCTGAGGGTGGTGCTGATCACCGCCCTGGCCGCCGTGCTGCTCGCCTTCGGCCTGCTCTGGCACCTCAACGGCAACTTCGCCTGGACGCTCTACACCTCGCTGCTCGACATCGCCGGCGCCGCCCAGCCCGACCAGCCCGGCGCCTCCGGCGGGACCGGCGGCACCTGGCAGCGGGTCGCCCAGGTGGTGATCACCTTCTGCGGGATCACCTTCGCCCCGGTCGCCACCGCCATCATGGTGGAGGTGCTCGCCTCCGGCCGGCGCGGCCAGCCCCGCAACCCCGGCGCCGGCACCCGCGACCACGTCGTCGTGGTCGGCCTGGGCAACGTCGGCACCCGCGTGGTCAGCCAACTGCACGGCCTCGGCGTCCCGGTGGTCGGGGTGGAGAGCGACCCGCAGGCGCGCGGCATCTCCGCCGTCCGCGCGCTCGGCGTCCCGGTGGTGGTCGACGACGGACCGCTCGCCGAACAGCTGCGCCGCGCCCGGCTCAAGCACAGCCGCGCGGTGGTCGCGGTCAGCGGCGACGACGCCACCAACCTGGAGGCCGCCCTGGAGGCGCGCGCCGAACGCCCCGACGTCCGGGTGGTGCTGCGGCTCTTCGACGACTCCTTCGCGAGTCACGTCTACGCCACCCTGGACAACGTGGCCTCGCGCTCCACCTCCTACCTCGCCGCCCCGGCCTTCGCCTCCGCGCTGATGGGGCGCGAGGTGCTCGGCACGCTCTCGGTGTTCCGCCACGTGCTGCTGATCGCCGAACTGCCCGCCGAACTCGGCAGCGGCCTGATCGGCCTCAACCGCCACGACCTGGAGGACCCGGGCGGCGTCCGCGTCCTCGCCGTCCGCCTCGCCCGCAACCCGAGCCTCTACCAGTGGAACTACGCCGACCGCACCCGCACCCTCGAACCCGGCGACAGCGTCGTGGTCGCCGCCACCCGCAGCGGCCTGGCCCGCCTCAACACCGCGCTGACGGCCGACGGCTGAGCCCGGCGGGGCCCGGCGGGGTGGCGGTGAAATACCACGGACAGTCGGATTCCGGTTGTGAATGGACGGAAAAGGTCATCATCCGTCATTCTGTGGATCGTCAGAGACCGTGAACATGGCGCGATTTGACGCCGCCTGGCCGGGGGGTCGGGCGGACCCGACCCGCGGAAAGGCGGAGCACATGGCATTGGTCCCCGACATCGGGGCTACTCGCCCGGGCCGATGGCGAAGGCTGCGGCGTGGAATGGCGGCAGCGGTGACGGCCGCTGCGCTGGGCACCCTGGGCGCGGTCGTCCCGGCCGCGGCGGGGCCGTCGGCGCCGTCGGTGCAGCCTGTGCTGCTGGCCTACGTCGCCAATCTCCAGGACGGTTCGCTCACCGCCTACCACCCGGCGACCGGCAAGGTGGCCGCCACCATCCCGGTCGGCAACGGGCCGCAGTACGTGGCCCTCTCACCGGACCGCACGCAGGTGTACGTGACCAACAGCGGCGCCTCCTCCGTGGCGGTGGTCGACACCGCGACCAACACCCTCGCCGCCACCATCGCGGTCGGCCTCGGCCCCAGGGCGGTGACCTTCTCACTGGACGGCGCGCACGCCTACGTGGGCATCGCCGACAAGGTGGTCGTGATCGACACGGCCACCCGGAAGGTCACCGCCTCCATCCCGGTTGATATGGGGCCGATAGCGATCAGGCTGACCCCGGACGGTCGCCGGGCCTACGTGGCCAGTCTCGACGGCAACTCGGTGGCGGTGATCGACACCGCGACCAACACCGTCACCGCCACCATCCGCCAGCCCGGGTCCAGGAGCCCGAAGGGGGTGGTGATCAGCCCCGACGGCGCGCTCGCGTACGTCTCCTACACCTCCTCCAGCCGAGTCGGGGTGATCGACACCGCCACCCACAGCGTCGTGGCGCTCGTCCCGGTCGGCACCGGACCGGGGGGCATCGCCGGCAGTCCGGACGGGCGGTATGTGTACGTCGCCAACGGCACGGGGGATTCGGTGTCGGTGATCGACACCGCGACCAACACCGTGGTCGCCACCGTGCCGGTCGGTGACCTGCCCCTCGATGTCGCGGCCGACCCGGCCGGCGGCGTCATGTACGTCACCAACGCCAATTCGAACACGGTGTCGGTGATCGACACCGCGACGAACACCGTCACCGCCACCTTCCCCACAGGCCGCCGCCCCTGGGGCCTGGCGGTCGGCGAGGTCGTGCCGCTGACGGTCACCGGCATCAGCCCCGGCCACGGCCCGGCCGCCGGCGGCACCACCGTCACCCTCACCGGCGTCCGCCTGACCGGCACCACCGCCGTCACCTTCGACGGCGTCCCGGCGACCGACCTGACCGTCGTCGACGACACCACCGTCACCGCGACCGCCCCGCCGCACGCGGTCGGCAGCGTCGATGTGGCCCTGACCGCCTCGGGCCGCACCTTCCCCGCCGGGACGTACAAGTACGACATCCCGGCTCCCGCTGTGAGCGGCATCGCGCCGGATCACGGTCCGCTGGCGGGCGGCACCATGGTGACCCTCACCGGCGCCAACTTCACCGGGGCGAGCGCGGTGTCCTTCGGGGCCGCTGCGGCCACGGCGTTCACGGTCGTCAGTGACACCCAGATCACCGCGACCGTCCCTGCCGGGAGTGCTGCCGGTGCGGTCGACGTCACGGTCACCACCCCTGGTGGCACCAGCCCCGCCGCGAAGTTCACGTACGACGTGCCGGCTCCCGCTGTCACCGGTGTCGCGCCCGATCACGGTCCGCTCGCCGGTGGCAGTGTCGTGACGATCACGGGCACGAACCTGTCCGGGGCGAGCGCCGTGACCTTCGGGACCATCCCGGCGGCGGCGTTCACGGTCGTGAGTGACACGCAGGTCACCGCGACCGTTCCTGCGGGCATCGCTGCCGGTGTAGTTGATGTCACGGTGACCACGCCGGGTGGCACCAGTGCCGCCGTGAAGTTCACGTACGACATCCCGGCGCCGGCCATCACCGGCATCACCCCGGACCACGGACCCCTCGCCGGTGCCACTACCGTCGCGATCACCGGTAGCAACCTGTCCGGTGCGAGCGCGGTGAACTTCGGGACCACCCCGGCCACGGCGTTCACTGTTGTGAGTGACACGCAGATCACCGCGACCGTTCCCGCTGGGGCCGCTGCCGGTGCGGTCGACGTCACGGTCACCACCCCTGGTGGCACCAGCCCCGCCGTGAAGTACACCTACGACGTTCCGGCGCCTGCCGTCACCGGCATTGCGCCGGACCACGGTCCGCTGGCCGGTGGCACCGTCGTCACGATCACTGGCACCAATCTGACCGGTGAAACTGCCGTGAACTTCGGGACCACCCCGGCCACGGCGTTCACCGTCGTCAGTGACACCCAGATCACCGTCACCGTCCCGGCCGCGAGCACCGCCGGTGCCGTGGACGTCACGGTCACCACGCCGGGTGGCACCAGCGCCGCCGCGAGGTACACGTACGAGGAGGGCTCCTACGTCTTCGCCAAGTCCGCCGACCCGAAGTCGGGTTCGACGGTGAAGGCGGGCGACAAGGTCACCTACACCGTCACCGTGACGCAGCAGGGCGCGGGCGAGGTCAAGGGCGCGACGGTCGCCGACGACCTGTCCAAGGTCCTGGATGACGCCGCCTACAACGGCGACGTCAAGACGACCTCCGGCACCGCCGAGGTCAAGGACGGCAAGCTGACCTGGACCGGCGACCTGCCGGTCGGCGCCACCGCCACCCTCACCTACTCCGTGACCGTAAACGGCAAGGGCGACAGCAAGCTGCACAACGCCGTCACCACCACGGACGGCAAGCGCGGCACCTGCGCCACCGAGAAGGGCTGCGAGACCGACCACACCGCCCAGGCCGGGAGCACCCCCTCGCCGACGCCCACCCCGACGCCGACGCCGTCGTCGACCGACAGCGGTCAGAAGCCCGGCACCCCCGCCCCCAGCACTCCCGCCCCCGGCCCGGCCAACCCCGGCCCGGCGAACCCGCAGGCCCCGGCCGCTCCGGCCGCCCCCGCTGCTCCGGCCCCGCAGCCCGGGCCGGTCTCCCGGGTCGCTCCGGCGGCCTCGGCGCCCCGGCACTCGTCGGGTGGCAGCCTCGCCGACACCGGCGCCACCGTGTTCACCACGGCGACGGTCAGCGCCGCCCTGCTGATCCTCGGCGGTCTCGCCATCGCCCTCAGCCGGCGCCGCCGACTCAACGAGGGCTGAACCGTACGAACCCGATAGGTGGGGTGGTCGTGGCAGCCGGCCATGACCACCCCACTGTCATTCACGGGCGTCCAACTTCCGGCCGTTGGCACGTTGTCGACACGATGTTGACGTGTCACTTCCAAGCTGGCGGGACTGCACACACCCCGCAGAGAAAGGAAGGACACCTCATGCGTCTACGCGGTCTCCTCACAACCCTCGTGGTATCCGTGGCGGCCCTCGGCATGGCCGTGCCGGCCTCGTCCGCCGCACCGGCCACGACGACCACGGGCACCAAGCCGATCGAGCGCGTCAGCGGCAACACCCACGTCCTGATCAACCCGGCGCATGCCGGACGCACGAACTGGACGCCGGAGAACGAGAGTTCCCTCGACGGTCGCCCGCTGACGATCCGCGCGACCGAACCGACCGTCAAGCCGGCGGCCGCCGCTGCCACGGCGGCGAGCGTCTGGGGCACCACGGGGCGTCTGGACGCCGGGAACAAGGTGTGCACCGCCAACGTCGTCTCCAGCGCCAACCGCGACGTCATCGCCACCGCCCGGCACTGCGTGGAGGGCGGGCACGACTTCAAGTTCGCGCCCGGCTACGACGCGGGGAACGCCCCGCACGGCTGGTGGACCTGGCGGGCGGCGGGCTGGGTCACCGCTCCCGCTCCTCAGGGCGACATCGCCTTCATCGTGCTGAACACCCAGAACGGTCGGCACATCGCGGACGTCGTCGGGGCCACCGGCATCGGGTTCAACCGGGACATCAACAACTACGCGCACATCATCGGCATCCCCGCGAAGAGGGAGAAGGAGAACGAGCACATGTTCTGGTGCGGCGGCCAGCCGGTGGCCGGCCCCGAGCAGCCGTCCACCGCGCTGATCGACAACTGCATCGGACTGGACGGCGGCGCCAGCGGCGGACCGTTCTTCGTGAACTACAGCCAGACCGACGGCTCGGCCGTGCAGACCGGCGACTTCGTCACGGGCTACAGCTGGCAGGGCAAGTGGTGGGCGGTGAGCTCCTACTACCGCGACGACGCCTACAACGTCTTCAACGGAGCGCAGTACTCCTGACCGCACGCCCCCGCCGACCCGAAGCCCCCGCCGGACTCAGCCGGCGGGGGCCTCGCAACGGTGGCCCGATCCCTTGCTGGTGGACGGCCGAGCACCGGCCGGGCGCCCATCCCCAGCGTCCCTTAGGGTGGGCGCCATGGCCGACCGCCCCGAACCCGCGCCCGTATCGCCGTCGCAGTTCGGCATCGACGGCGCCTGGCTGCCCGTCAGCACCGCTGAGTCGGGCGCCTTCGTCTTCCGCAGTGCCGACGCCACCGGGTACGCCAAGTGCGTAACGGCCGCGGGTACAGCCGAGTTGGCGGCCGAGCGCGATCGGATCGCGTGGCTGGACGGCAAGGACATCCCCGGTCCGCGCGTCCTCGACTGGACCGACGGCGAGGCGGGAGCCTGCCTGCTGACCAGCGCCGTCCACGGCGTACCCGCCGATCAACTGCCGCCCGAGGACCTGTGGCGCGCCTGGGACGACATCGCGGACGCGGTCCGCCGACTGCACGAACTCCCGGTACGGGCATGCCCGTACCGCCGGAACCTGGACGAGATGGTCGCCCGTGCAAGGGACGTCGTGGCCCGCGACGCCGTGAACCCGGAGTTCCTCCCCGACGATCAACAGCACACGCCCCCCATGGACCTACTGGCCGCCCTCACCCAGGAGGCCCCCCTCCGACGCGCCCAGGAACCTGCGGACACGGTCGTCTGCCACGGCGACCTCTGCCTCCCCAACATCATCCTCGACCCCACCACATGGGCCGTCTCCGGCTTCATCGACCTCGGCCGCCTCGGCCAGGCCGACCGCCACGCCGACCTGGCACTCCTCCTCGCCAACGCCCGCGAAACCTGGCCCACCGAGGCCCGTGCCCAAACGGCAGACACGGCCCTCGCCGCCCGCTACGGCACCACCCTGGACCCCGACCGCCTACGCTTCTACCTCCACCTGGACCCCCTCACCTGGGGCTGACCCCGCCTGCGGCGCCGGGACTCTGCCCGTGACGATCAGGGTCCCGATGTGTCCCTCGGTCGGCGCGTCGAGCACTGTGGCATCCACCGACTCGAACCCGCTCCGCCGAAGCAGCCCGGCCCACTTGCGGGGCGTGTAGGAGTAGCGGTACGTGTACAGCGCCCTCCCGGCGAAGCCACCCTTGTACATGCCCTGCGGGCCGTAGGCGCCGGGGATGGCCGGCGGGTGCGAGAAGGCCAGGACGCCGCCGGGGTTGAGGAGGGAGGCGACGAGGGGGAGCAGCTTCAGCGGGTCCGTGAACCAGACCGCCCCGAACACCGAGTAGACCGCGTCCCAGGTCTCGTCCGTGCCGCTCAGAAAGTCCAGGACCTCGGCACAGTGGACCCGGACGCCGGACGGCCCCCAGCGCTCGGTGACCCTCCCGACCATGACCGGCGAGAGGTCGATACCCGTGACCTTCACACCCCGCCCGGCCAGCACGGCCATCGCCCGCCCGGTCCCGCACCCGATCTCCAGCGCACTGGCCGGATCCCCGAGCAGCTCCGGCCCGGGCCCGTGGCCGGCGTACTGCGTCCAACGGAGGGCCGGCCCGCCGTCGAACACCTCGTCCTTGATCCCGGCCGCGTACGTGTCCCAGAGTTCGCGCTCGGCTTCGATGTCGTGCTGTGCGGTCAACGGACTTCCCTTGAAGAGGAGTTGGCGGGAGAGAACGCCTTCCGCACGGTACGAGGCGGCAGGGCCTTCCGGTGTCCGAACAGCGATTCCTGGCCACCTTCGAGTCATCCGATGAGCGGATCAGCTGGACCTGCGGTGGTTACTGGAATGACAAGGCCGACTAGATTCAGGTCCGACCGTTCCCAGTGAGGCCCTCGTGCCCGGTGGCACGAGGGCCTCACCCCCCTTCTCCGGGAGACTCGTTGAACCGCACGACCGCCACCGTCGCCGCAGCAACGTTCGCCGCGGCACTGCTGCTCACCGCCTGCGGGCCGACCACCGTGGCCGCTCCGACGCATCAGCCGGTCTTCGCGCCCACGGCGATGCCCGCCGTGAGCGGTGCGGAGGACGGGGCTGCGGAGTTCATCCGGTTCGTGCAGGAGAAGGGAACCCCCGAGCAGCAGTCGGCGGTGGTCGGGCACGTCTCCAAGGTCGCCCGGTCGGCGCCCCAGGGGGATCACCGCAACAGCTACATCGCCACCGATCACCCGCAGCCCGATGAAACGACGATGCGGGCCATCACCGACGCCTACCTGGCGTGGGCCGGCCCGGCCGACGACGCGGCCATGCTCGTGCTCTACACCGCCGCAGGAACGGTGATGGGCGGTGTGGAACTCGGACCTTGGCGCAGTTCCACACCAACGCCGTCGGCCCAGTAGCGGAGCCGGAAGCCGGGCCCGGCGCCGCCCAACCGGCCGACGCCACCAACGGCCTCAGCGGTACTGGTGGGCCTCTCTGGTGCTGTGACCGGGATGGTTCACCGTGATCGGAAGGCGGTTCGTGGGACGAGCGCATGCGAAACAGCTGGTATGACTGGGGGCATGGAGGAAGAGACCGCACGCTCCGCGATCGACACGTTCATCTCCGCGTTCAACGCCTCGCACGACAGCTATGTGACGGCCCTGCTCTCCCAGGCCCTGACCTCCGACGTGGTCTTCTGGGGACCGCTGGGTCGCAGCGAGGGAATCGCGGCGGTCGAGCGGTTCGTGCTGGACGTCCGGCATCACCCGGCGGGGCCCGGCACGAGCACGTGCCGCACCTGGTCACCGGAGAGGAGTGGGAAGCCCGGTTCGTCCTCGGACTCCGCCTCGGTGTGTGGACCGTGGGAGGAGGACGCCGCCCGGCTCTGGGACGAGGTGGAGGCGGCCCACCGCTGGTGGGAGGAGCGGGACCGGCCGGGGCCCGGGCGGTTCGGGTCGACCGTCAGCGCACAGGGACAGCGGGCCTGGTCGGACGCCTCCACGCAGGCCGTCCGGAGGTGAGCGGGGAGGCCCCGGGGTGACGGGGCCTCCCCGCTCGGAGGCGTCAGCGGTGCTTGAACTCCGCGGGGCGCTTCTCGGCGAAGGCGGCCATGCCCTCCTTCTGGTCGGCGGTGGCGAAGGCGGCGTGGAAGAGGCGGCGTTCGAAGCGGACGCCCTCGGCGAGGGTGGTCTCGAAGGCGCGGTTGACGCTCTCCTTCAGCATGATCGCCGCGGGGGTGGACATCGCGGCGACCTTCTCGGCGGTGGCGATGGCGTCGGGGAGCAGGTCGTCGGCGGGGACGATGCGGGAGACCAGGCCGGCCCGTTCGGCCTCCTCGGCGCCCATCATGCGGCCGGTGAGGCACAGTTCCATCGCCTTGGCCTTGCCGACGGCGCGGGTGAGGC
Organism: Kitasatospora sp. NPDC008115; assembly: GCF_042957205.1. Taxonomy (NCBI): domain Bacteria; kingdom Bacillati; phylum Actinomycetota; class Actinomycetes; order Kitasatosporales; family Streptomycetaceae; genus Kitasatospora; species Kitasatospora sp. NPDC008115. Next base: position 36,929 of record NZ_JBIBHU010000036.1, read on the forward strand.
GCTGCGAGCCGCCGATGCCGGGGATGACGCCGAGCTTGATCTCGGGCTGGCCGAACTTGGCGGTGTCGGCGGCGATCAGGATGTCGCAGAGCATCGCCAGTTCGCAGCCGCCGCCCAGGGCGAAGCCGGCCACGGCGGCGATGACGGGCTTGCGCAGCTCGCCCAGGCGGTCCCAGGGGCCCAGCCAGTCGTCGAGGTAGACGTCGGGGAACCGGTTGCCCTGCATCTCCTTGATGTCGGCGCCCGCCGCGAAGGCCTTCTCGGATCCGGTGATCACCAGAGCGCCGATCTCCGGGTCCCGGTCGAACGCGGTGGCCGCGGCCACGACCTCGTTCATCAGCCGGGTGTTGAGCGCGTTGAGCGCCTCCGGCCGGTTGAGCGTGATCAGTCCGACCCGGCCCTTGCGGTCCACCAGGATCGTCTCGTAGGTCTCGGTCATCGCCGTTGACTCCCATTCGGTTGCGCGCTCTGAGGGACTCCACGATCTACGAACCGGCCCGCCTCGCGCCAGTCTCGGTCCGCGAGACGGTCGTCACCCGAGGTCCGGCCCGAGGTTCAGGTCGCCGTCGGCGGGGGCCTCGAAGAACGCGGCCACCGCGTGCTCGTCGACCCCGCCGAGGGTGGCCGGCGACCAGTGCGGGTCGCGGTCCTTGTCGACGACCTGCGCGCGGATGCCCTCGACCAGGTCGTGGTGGGCCAGCGCGGCGCAGGACACCCGGTACTCCTGGGTCAGGCTCTCCGCCAGCGAGCCGTGCGCCCGGGCGCGGCGCAGGGCGGCCAGCGTGACCTTGAGCATGGTCGGCGAGCGCTCGGCGAGTTCCTCGGCGGCCTGCTTGGCCGCGGGGACGCCGCTCGCCGTCAGCCGCGCGACGATCTCCTCCACGGAGCCGGCCGCGTAGCAGGCGTCGATCCAGTCGCGCTGTTCGGCGAGCGGCGCGGCGGGGGCGGGCTCCGCGTACCGGGCGACCACCTCGTCCGCGGGCGCGTCGGCGAGGTCGGCCAGCAGCGCGGGCAGGCTCGCCGACGGCACGAAGTGGTCGGCGAACCCGCACAGCAGTGCGTCCCCGGCCGTCATCGAGGCGGCGGTGAGCGCCAGATGGGTGCCCAGCTCGCCCGGCGCGCGCGACAGCAGCCACGTCCCGCCGACGTCCGGCACCAGCCCGATCCGGGTCTCCGGCATGGCCACCACCGAGCGCTCGGTGACGATCCGCACCGAGCCGTGGGCGGAGACGCCGACGCCGCCGCCCATGGTGATGCCGTCCATCACCGCGAGGTAGGGCTTGGGGTACCGGGCGATCAGGGCGTTCAGCCGGTACTCGTCGCGGAAGAACGCCCGGGTCCCGGCGCCGCCCTGCTTGGCGTCGTCGTGGAAGGCCCGGATGTCCCCGCCCGCGCACAGCCCGCGCTCGCCGGCGCCGGTGAGCACCACCGCCCGCACCGCGTCGTCGCCGGCCCACTCCTCCAGGACCGCCCGCATCCCCACGACCATGTCGCGCGTCAGCGAGTTGAGCGCCCGCGGCCGGTCGAGCACGATCCGACCCACCCGGCCGTCCAGCGACGCCCGCACCTCGTCAACCATCGTCCCCACTCCCGTTCGTCGTCGACCGGCTGTAGTTCAAGACTTCAGGACTTCACACCTTCAGGACTTCACACCTTCAGGACCTCAAGCCCAGGATTTCCAAGACAAGCACGAAGGGCGGCTCCGGTGGTGACCGGGGCCGCCCTTCGTCCGGCGGGGGAAGGTGGTTCAGGGGGTCCTTGGGAGGTCCTCGGGGGTCCTCAGGGGACGATGCGGCCGGTGACCTCGCCGAAGCCGACGGCGGTGCCGTCCGGGCCGGGGGCGGTGGCGGTGATGGTCACCTCGTCGTCGTTCTCCAGGAATGTGCGGGTCGAGCCGTCCGGGAGCTTGAGCGGGTTCTCGCCGTTCCAGGTGAGCTCGATGAGCGCGCCGCGGGTCTCCGGCTCGGGGCCGCTGACGGTGCCGGAGGCGAACAGGTCGCCGGTGCGCAGCGAGGCGCCGTTGACCGTCATGTGGGCGAGCTGCTGGGCGGCCGTCCAGTACATCGAGGCGAACGGCGGGCGGGAGACGAGGTGGCCGTTGAGGCGGATCTCCATCGCGAGGTCCAGGCCCCACGGCTCGTCGCGGTCGTCGAGGTAGGGGAGCAGCTCGACGTCGCGGGCCGGCGCGGTGACCCGGGCGTGCTCCAGGGCGTCCAGGGGCACGATCCACGGCGAGAGCGAGGTGGCGAAGGACTTGCCGAGGAACGGGCCGAGCGGCACGTACTCCCAGCCCTGGATGTCGCGCGCGGACCAGTCGTTGACCAGGCAGACGCCGAAGACGTGCTCGCGGAAGCCGTCCAGGGTGACGGGGGTGCCCATGGCGGAGGGCGCGCCGACGACGAAGCCGACCTCGGCCTCGATGTCCAGCCGGCGGGTCGGGCCGAAGGACGGAGCGGCGTCCGCCGGCGCCTTGCGCTGGCCGTGCGGGCGGACCACCGGCGTGCCGGAGACCACGACGGTGCCCGAGCGGCCGTGGTAACCGATCGGCAGGTGCTTCCAGTTGGGGGTGAGCGGCTCCGAGCCGGGGCGCAGGATCCGGCCCAGGTTGGTGGCGTGGTGCTCGGAGGCGTAGAAGTCGACGTAGTCGGCGACCTCGAACGGCAGGTGCAGCTCCACCGCGTGGAGCGGCAGCAGCAGCGGCGAGAGGTCGCCCCGGTGGGCCTCCTCGGTCAGCCAGCGGGTGAGGGCCGCGCGGACCTCGGTCCATACCGGGCGGCCCGCGGCCAGCAGCGGGTTGAGCGAGCCCGCGTCGAGCAGTACCGAGGGCTCCCCGACGGCCCGGGCGGCGGCGCCGGCGTCCAGGACGAAGTCGCCGACGCGCACGCCGATCCGCCGACGGCCCGGCCGGTCGCCGGCCGTGAAGACGCCGTACGGCAGGTTGTGCAGGCCGAACGGCGAGTCGTTCGCGGGGGCGAGCCAGCTGCGGGGGGTGGTCAACGGTCCTCCTGGGGCGTCGGGTCGGACGACAGCAGGCCGAGGGCGGCCAGGTCGTCCAGCGGCTCGGCGATGCTACAGGTGCCGAACGCGGTGAAAGAGTTGCGGATCACCGTGACCTGACGGTCACTCAGAGTGCGCACGGCCTTGGCGAGCGCCTCGCCGGAGCGTTCGGCGAGCACCTCGGCGGCCGCGGCCGGGTCGGTCTCCTGGGCGGCCAGCAGGACGTTCAGGAAGCCGTGGTGCTCGAAGCCGGTCGCCGGGTCGGTGTGCCGGACGGCGTGGTGCAGGCCGGCCGTGCACTTGTACGGCAGGCCGCGCTGCGCGCACCCGGTGAGGAATCCGGCCAGTTCCCGCTCGTCGGGGAAGGCGCCCGCGACGATCCCGCCGGTGCGGAACTTGGCCCGGTACGGGCTGTCGACGAGCACGTCCAACACCTCCTCCAGGCCGTCGCCGCGCAGCAGTTCGCGCGGCAGTTCGACGGCGGCGGGCACGCCGGCCGGCAGCAGCAGGTCGAGCGCGGCGACCGCCTCGCGGGCGTCCCGGGTGGTGAGTTCGACGCCCGCCGGCTCGAACGGCGCGGCGGCGGCGAGGGCCGGGCCGAGCTCGGGGCTGCCCCCCGGCAGCACCAGCCCGACCCGGAGGACGGGTCCGGGACCCTGCGCCGCGGCCGCCAACTCGCCCAGCCGGCCCGCCCCGCACAGGAGCGGGCCGACCGCGTCGGCGTACCAGGCGGTGCGGTGCGCGCGGTGCGCGGGCACCGCGTCGGCGACCGGCAGGTTCCCGGGCGGGAAGACCGCCGCGTCGTCGAAGAGTCCCTGGAACAGCGGGGGGATGACGGGGGTGGCGCTCACCGCTGCGGCCCCCGACCGGCCCACGTCCAGGCGTAGCCGGAGTCCTCCGAGGCGCGGCCGCCCTCGCCCAGCTCCAGCGGGCGGAAGGTGTCCACCATCACCGCGAGCTCGTCGAAGAACTCGGCGCCGATGGAGCGCTCGTAGGCGCCCGGCTGCGGGCCGTGGGTGTGGCCGCCCGGGTGCAGCGAGATGGAGCCCTGGGCGATGCCCGAGCCCTTGCGCGCCGCGTAGTCGCCGCCGCAGTAGAACATGACCTCGTCGCTGTCGACGTTGGCGTGGTAGTACGGCACCGGGATCGACAGCGGGTGGTAGTCCACCTTGCGGGGAACGAAGTTGCAGATCACGAACCCGTTGCCCTCGAAGACCTGGTGGGCCGGCGGCGGCTGGTGGATCCGCCCGGTGATCGGCTCGAAGTCCCGGATGTTGAACGCGTACGGGTACAGGCAGCCGTCCCAGCCGACCACGTCGAACGGGTGGTGCGGCACGGTGTACCGGGTGCCCGCAATGCCGTTCGGGCCGCGGTGCTTGACCAGCACGTCGACGTCACCGGAGTCCTCGGCGAGCAGCGGGCCGGACGGGCCGCGCAGGTCCCGCTCGCAGTACGGCGCGTGCTCCAGCAACTGGCCGTACTTGGAGAGGTAGCGCTTGACCGGGGTGATGTGGCTGTTCGCCTCGATGCAGTAGGCGCGCAGCGGCTCGTCGCCGGCCGGCACCCAGCGGTGGGTGGTCGCCCGGGGGATGACCACGTAGTCGCCCTGGCCGACCTCCAGCGTGCCGAAGACCGTCTCCAGGGTGCCGGAGCCGGACTCCACGTACACGCACTCGTCGCCGAGCCCGTTGCGGTACAGCTCGCTCGGCGCCCCGGCGGCGACGTAGGAGATCCGCACGTCGCCGTTGCCGAGGACGAGCCGGCGCCCGGCCACGACGTCCGCGGACTTCCACTCCTCGCCCGCGAACAGCTCGTGCAGCTTGAGGTGCCGGGGGAGCAGGGGGTGGTTGGGAACCGTCGACTGGTCGGGCAGCTCCCACGGCACGGCGTTCACGACGGCCGAGGGGATGCCCCGGTGGTAGAGCAGCGAGGAGTCCGAGGAGAACCCCTCCTCGCCCATCAACTCCTCGTAGTACAGCCCGCCTTCGGGCGTGCGGTGCTGCGTGTGCCGCTTGGGCGGGATGCTGCCCAGCTGCCGGTAGTACGCCATCGTCCCTGCTCCTCCCGGACCTTCCTGTGGCCCAGAGCTTCCTAGAGCTGCCCAGAACCTGCTACGGCTTCCGCGGTGGCCGTCGCGCCCCGGGGGGCGTTCGGCCTCGGAGCCTCAGAGGTTGCCGCGGCGCTCCTGCTCGCGCTCGATGGCCTCGAAGAGCGCCTTGAAGTTGCCCTTCCCGAAGCCCAGCGAACCATGCCGCTCGATGAACTCGTAGAAGACGGTCGGACGGTCGCCGATCGGCTTGGTGAAGATCTGCAGCAGGTAGCCGTCCTCGTCGCGGTCGACCAGGATGCCGCGGCTCTTCAGCTCCTCGATCGGCACCCGGACCTTGCCGATCCGCTCGCGCAGCTCGGGGTCGTCGTAGTACGAGTCGGGGGTGTTGAGGAACTCGACGCCGCGCGAGCGCAGCACGTCGACGGTGGTGAGGATGTCGTTGGTGGCCAGCGCCATGTGCTGGCAGCCCGCGCCGGTGTAGAACTCCAGGTACTCGTCGATCTGCGACTTCTTCTTGGCGACGGCCGGCTCGTTGAGCGGGAACTTCACCCGGTGGTTGCCGCTGGCGACGACCTTGGACATCAGCGCGGAGTAGTCGGTGGCGATGTCGTCGCCCACGAACTCGGCCATGTTCACGAAGCCCATGACCTTGTTGTAGAAGGTGACCCACTCGTCCATCCTGCCGAGCTCGACGTTGCCGACCGCGTGGTCCAGGGCCTGGAACAGGCGGCGCGGCGAGCCCTCCGGGTGCTGCACCCTGCTCTGGGCGGCGATGTAGCCGGGCAGGTACGGGCCGGTGTAGCGGGAGCGGTCGATCAGGGTGTGGCGGGTCTCGCCGTAGGTGGCGATCGCGGCGCGGCGCACGGTGCCGTTCTCGTCGGAGACGTCGTTCGGCTCCTCCAGGACGGTGGCGCCCTGGGCGCGGGCGTGCGCGATGCACTTGTCGACGTCCGGGACCTCCAGGGCGAGGTCGACGACGCCGTCGCCGTGGCGGCGGTGGTGGTCCAGCAGCGCGCTGTCCGGGGAGACGCCGCCCTTGATCACGAAGCGGCAGGAGCCGGAGCGCAGCACGTAGGCCTTGCGGTCGCGGCGGCCGGTCTCCGGGCCGGAGTAGGCGACCAGCTCCATGCCGAAGACGACCTGGTAGAACTGGGCCGTCTGGGTGGCGTTGCCGACCACGAACACGACGGCGTCCTGCGCCGTGACCGGGAACGGGTCGGCGGCCGGGTCGTGCTCGACGAGGCCGACGAGGCGGCGCAGCTGCTCGGCGTCGAGACCGGCCTCGCGCTCCTCGGGGGTCAGCTCAAGGGCGTGGGACTGCGGGGTCATCGGTCGTTCCTCCACATTGAGGCCTCGGCATTGAGGCATCCGCTTGAGGCGGCCGCTCCGCGGGGGTGGGGTGAGGGCGAATGCGGGCGGCTGAGCGCTGAGCTTGCTCCAGTCGGGCGGGTTGGGCAATAGATCGAGTTTTCACTGTTCAATGTGTACAAGGTGATCAGGAAATCGCTGGACATGCTGTGCAGAATGCTCGATGGATCGGGAGTGTTTCACGAGTTCTGCGTTTCGGCCCCGATCGGGCGTGTGCGCTGGTCAGGGCGGTTCCGGGCGGCGGGACGCCCCGGGCCGGGGGCGCGCGGCCTCAGGCCGGGGGCCCGCAGGGCAGGAGGCGGCCGTCGAACCAGTCGCCGGCCAGCTCGGCGACCCGGTCCAGCGTCCCCGGCTCCTCGAACAGGTGACCCGCGTTCGGGACCACCGCCAGCTCACTCTCGCAGCGCAGCCGCTCCCGCGCCCGCCGGTTCAGGTCGATCACCACCTCGTCCCGGCCGCCGACGATCAGCAGCGTCGGCGCCCGCACCACGCCCAGCGCCTGCGCCCCGGCGAGGTCCGGCCGCCCGCCCCGGGAGACCACCGCGCCCACCTGGTCGCCGAGCCGGGCGGCCGTCCACAGCGCGGCCGCGGCCCCGGTGCTCGCGCCGAACAGGCCCAGCGGCAGGTACGGGCCGCCGCCGGCCCGGGCCTGCTCGGCGGGCAGCGCGCGGGCCACGTCCGTCAGCCGGGCGCCCAGCAGGGCGACGTCGAAGACGTTGCGGCGGTCCTCCTCCTCGTCCTCGGTGAGCAGGTCGAACAGGAAGGTGGCCAGCCCGCGGCGGTTCAGGTACCCGGCCACATGGCGGTTGCGCGGGCTGTGCCGTCCGCTGCCGCTGCCGTGCGCGAACACCACGATGCCGCGGGCGCCGGCCGGGACCGTCAGCCGGCCGGTCAGCCGGACGCCGGCGGCGGGCAGCGTCACCTCGCGGTCGGCGGCGGCCACCGCGTCGGTGGACCCGTCCGCCGGTGGCGGCGCCGACGCCGCCGTCGACGGGCCGGCGCGGGCGGCGCGGGCGGCGGCCAGGTGGCGCAGCACCTCGGCGTCCCCGGTCTGCGAGAAGTCCGCGTAGAACTCGCCGATCGCGAAGAACGGCGACGGCGTGCCCACGCACACCAGCTCGTCGGCGACCGTGCCCAGCCGCTCCGTCCAGTCCCGCGGCGCCACCGGCACGGCGAGCACCACCCGCGCCGCGCCGCGCGCCCGCACGATCAGACAGGCGGCCCGCGCGGTCGAACCGGTGGCGATGCCGTCGTCGACCACCACCACCGTCCGCCCCCGCAGGTCCTCCGGCGGACGGCCGCCCCGGTAGCGCCGCGCCCGGCGCTCCAGCTCGGCCCGCTCGCGGACCTCCACGGCGGCCAGCTGCTCCGGCGTCACCCCGGCGGGCCGCAGCACCTGGTCGTTGATCACCCGCACGCCGTCCTCGCCGATCGCCCCCATGCCCAGCTCCGGCTGGTACGGGACGCCCAGCTTGCGGATCACACAGATGTCCAGCGGCGCGCCGAGCGAGGCGGCCACCTCGGCGGCCACCGGGACCCCGCCGCGCGGCAGGGCCACCACGACGGTGCCGGGGCCGCGCAGGTGGTCCAGCAGGGCGGCCAGCCGGCGGCCCGCGTCGGTGCGGTCGGTGAAGTGGGTACCGGTGGCGTGCATGGTGTCGGCCTCCGGTTTCCACCGTACGTCGCCGGGGCGACGCGCGGCGCGAGCGGGCGCGGGGGGTGGGGGGTGGGGGGCTTGGCGAGGGCGGTCCCGGGCGGGATCGGGACGGGGATGGGGCCGGCCGCCCGTGCGTCCGGGACGGCGGGCGGGCCAGCGTGGTGCACACCGGCCCGGTGGTCCATCCCTCAGCCACCGGGCCGCCCGCCCCTCGTCCGCCGTCCCGCCGAAGGAGCCGACCTGTGTCCATCCCCCACCCCCAGCACCGTTCCGCCGACCCCGGTGCCCGGGTCCCCGGCGCTCAGACCTCCGGTGCCCAGGCTCCCGGTGGTCAGACCGCCGGTGCCCGGACCTCCGGCGCACACGGCCACAGCCCGCACGGCCACGGCCTGCACGCCACCGGCGACCCGGTCAACGGCGCCCCCGCCACCGGCTGGACGGTCGCCACCGCCCTGCCGGTCAGCTACCGGGTCCGCTTCACCCCCGGCGTGCTGGACCCCGGCAACCCGGCACTCGCCGCAGCCGGCGGCCCGCCCGGGCGCCGCCTCGTGGTCGTCGACGCCCGCGTCCACGAACTGCACGGCGACCGCCTGCGCCGCTACCTGGCCGCCCAGGCCGTCGAGTACGAGACGCACGTCCTGCTCGCCCACGAACAGGTGAAGACCATGGACGCGGTGTTCCAGGTCGCCGACCGGATGGACTCCTTCGGGATCTCCCGCCGCGGCGAACCGGTGATCGCGATCGGCGGCGGCGTGCTCACCGACGTCGTCGGCCTCGCCTGCAGCCTCTACCGCCGCTCCACGCCCTTCGTGCGCGTCCCGACCACGCTGATCGGCCTCGTCGACGCCGGCGTCGGCGCCAAGACCGGCGTCAACCACGGCCGCCACAAGAACCGCCTCGGCACCTACCACCCCGCCGTCGACACCCTGCTCGACCCGGCCTTCCTCACCACCCTGGACCGGCGCCACATCGGCAACGGCCTCGCCGAGATCCTCAAGGTCGCGCTGATCAAGGACGCCGCCCTGTTCGGCCTGCTCGAACGGCACGGCCGCGACCTGCTCGACACCGGCTTCCAGTCCCCGGCCGCCGGCGCCGCCGTGCTCGGCCGCGCCGTCCACGGCATGCTCCAGGAGCTCCAGCCCAACCTCTGGGAGCACCGCCTGGAACGCCTCATGGACTACGGCCACTCCTTCAGCCCCACCGTCGAGATGCGCGCGCTGCCCGAACTCCTGCACGGCGAGGCGGTCTGCGTCGACATGGCCCTCACCACCGTCGTCGCCCGGCGCCGCGGCCTCCTCGACGCGCGGCAGGCCGAACGCGTCCTGCGACTGATGCGCCGCCTCGAACTGCCCGTCTGGCACCCCCTGATGGAACCGGTCACGCTCGCCGAGGCACTCGCCGACACCGTCCGCCACCGCGACGGGCGCCAACGGCTGCCGCTGCCCTGCGGAATCGGCGCGGGCGTCTTCGTCGACGACCTCGACGGAGCCGAACTCGCCGGCGCGGCGGGATGGCTGCGCACCTGGTCGGCCCGCGAGAGCGCCGCAACGGCCCAGGGGAGTGGGACGCGTGCGTAGCGCCGTCGTGATCGCCGACACCACCGCACCGGCCGACGTCCACGGAGTCCACGGCGCCGCCGGAATCACCCAGTGGACCTGCCTCGCCCGCCGCGCCGGACTCGCCGGCGACTGGGAGGCCGTCGAATGGGCCCGCATCCCGGCGGGCGGCATCAGCGGAGAACACCTCCACACCCGCACCCGCGAGGTGTACGTGCTGCTCACCGGAGAGGGCGAGGTCACCCTCGACGGCCACCCCCACGCCGTCCGCGCCGGCGACGCCGTCCTGACCGCCGTCGGCACCCGGCACGGCCTGCGCAACACCGGGGCCGGGCCGCTGGAATGGCTGGTGATCGAACTGCCCGCCGACCCGGCCGCCCCCGATCAGGTGGGCAGCACCGTCGTCCGCGACCTGCGGCGCACCGGCCCGCTCGACCCCTCCGCCGTCATCGGCGGACCGCTGCGCCTGCTGCGGCACGTCGAACTGGCCACCGGCGAACGCGACTTCCTGATCGCCGACGGCATCGAGCACACCGCCTTCGTCATCGGCGGCAACGGCCGGGCGGGCGCCGCGGGCATCCGGGTGCCGCTGCGCCCCGGCACGGCGTTCACCCTGCCGCTCGGCACCGCGCTCGACCTCATGGCCGGCGCCGGCGGGCTCGTCTACCTGCACGCGGAACTGGTGCCGCAGGGCGGTGGGCCGCGATGATCGTCACCCGCACCGCCGCGCCCCGCCTGCTCCTGGGCCCCGGCGCCCAGCGGATCCGCACCCGATGCCTCGCCCGCCGGGGCATGCTGCACAGCGAGTGCGAGGCCTTCGAGCACGTCAGCCTCGGCCCGGGCGCCTGCTACGACCTCACCGGCCGCGACGCCACCGAGGCGGCCTGGTACGTGCTGCGCGGCCCCGTCGTCCTGGTCGACTGCCCCGACCACCCGCTGCGTCTGCTCGACCGCGGCACCCTGCTGCTCGCCCCGCAGGGCGAATCCGTCCACCTGCACGGCGGCCCGCTCGGCGCGGAGTTGCTGTGCCTGACCGTCCTGCCGGAACGGGTGAGCGCCGCCCTGCCGCACCGCCGCCCGGAGGTGGGCGCGGAGGCCGCGGCGCCGACGGCCGTCCGGCGGCGGTAGCGGCCCGTCGCGGGGGCTCGCCGCCTGCGGGGGGCCGGGCTGCCTTCGGGCGGCAGCGTTGCGAGACGGGTTCCACGGCCGCGCCGATGGCGGTGGCGGCCTGTGGACGGGCGGGTGGACGGGCGGCCGGGCGTCGGCACTGTCCCGGCGGTCGGCCGACCGGCCCGCGGGCGGCAGCGTCCCCGGGCCGGTCCCACGCCGGCCGGGACACGTCCCACGGCACGTCGTTCGCATCGGGTTCCGGCCCACGCCGGCCCGGCTGCCCGGAGGTGGGCGCGGCGGCCGCGGTGCCGACGGCCGTCCGGCGGCGGTAGCGGCCCGTGGCGGGCGGCTCGCCGCCTGCGGGGGCCGGGCGGCCCTCGGACGGCAGCGTTGCGAGGCCGGTTCCACGGCCGGGCCGATGGCGGTGGCGGCCTGTGGACGGGCGGGTGGACGGGGGCCGGTCGCCGGCACTGTCCCGGCGGTCGGCCGACCGGCCCATGGGCGGCAGCGTCCCGAGGCCGGTCCCACGCCGGCCGGGACACGTCCCACGGCACGTCCTTCGCATCGGGTTCCGGCCCACGCCGGCCCGGCTGCCCGGAGGTGGGCGCGGCGGCCGCGGTGCCGACGGCCGTCCGGCGGCGGTAGCGGTCCGTCGCGGGTGGCGTGGCGGCCGCGGTCGGCCGCCGGTATCGCGCACGCGGTGGTCGGCCGGCCCTCGTGCGGCGTCGTCCCGTGGCCGGGTCCACGACAGCCGGGACGGGCCCCATGGCGGCCCGTGCGCACCGGGCTCCGGCCACGCCGGCCCGCCCGCCAGGCGCGCCGGACGGCCTCCCGGACGGCCGCCCGGCGGCGTCCGGCCGGTGTCGCTCGCTCGTGAGCGGCGGTGGCTGGGGGCGGATGGAGTGGTGTCCGTGGTCGGCCCGGGTGCCGTCGGGCTCCCGCGTCTGCGGCCGGTGCGGGCTCGCCTCCGGCGGCGGCGGCCCGTCTGCCCGGCGCCGCCCGCTCGTGAGGGACGGCCGCCGGAAGCCCGGGACCGGCGTGGGGTGCGTGGTGGACCTCGCCTCCTCGGTCGCCCGCCCGCCCGCCCCTCCCGGACCGGAAGCGGGAACGGCCTCGTCCACGGCCGCCTTCCCGCTGCTCCGGGCCCGGGCGGGCGGGTTCGCCGACGGACTCGCTGACGCGGCCGACCTCGGGGAGCGCCTTCGACCGTCCGCTGCGGCAGGCTCGCCGGCATCCGGAACGCCCCGGGCCGGCGGACGTCGGTACGACACGTCCGGTGCCCGGTGGCCGCCGTCCCGGGCGGGCGCGCGGGGCGTGGTCGGGGCCGGCGGCTCAGGCGGGCGGGGCGGCGGGCGGCGCAGCGTGGTGGTCGCAGTTCGAACCCGCTCGGACGGTTCGGACGGTTCGGGTGGAAGGAGACCGCCATGCAGCGCACTGTCCGGCTCGACCGGCGGATCCAGGCCGGTGCCGCGCAGGTGCTCCTCGCGGTGCGCGGCGGCGAGCCGTCCTGGGCCGAACTCGGGGCGCGGCTCGGTGCTCTCGACGCCGACCGGTTCGTCCTGGTCACCGACGGCACCGCGCCCGCCGACCAGCCGGCCCACGTCCGCGCCCTCGCCGCCGCCCTGGCGCCCACCGCCGTGCACGACCTGCGCGACGGCCCGCTCCCGGCCGGGGCCACGTCCGGCGGGAGCGCCCGTACGGCCGTCGTCGCCGTCGGCGGCGAACGCGCCTGCGGGCTCCCGGCGGACGTCCGGGTGCCCACCGACCTGGCCGCCGCGTGCGGGCCGGCGCCGGCCCTGCACGGCCCGGTCCCGGCCGCGCTGGTCTGGGTGCGGGCCGACCTGCTCGCCGCCCGCCCCGCCGGGGTGACCCGGGCGGGGATGGTCGAGGTGGTCCGCCACGTGCTCGCCGTCTGCCCGGCCCAGTACCCGATGCTCGCCGCCCTGCTCCACCCCGGTGCCCGGTACGACGCGCCGACGCTCACCGCCCTGATCGCCCTGTGCGCCGACGCGCGGGCCGCCCTGGTCTGCTTCGACCCCGACGAGACCGGCCCCGCGCTGGCCCTCGGCTACGGCCGGAGCCTCGCCGACGCCCTGCGGGCCGTCGCAGGCCCGGTCCTCGCACCCGGCGACGCCGAGGCGCTGGGACTGCTGCTCGCCGCCCGGGTGGCCGCGCGCCTCGGCGTGGCGGCCGGCGCCACCGGCTGGGCCCACCGGGAACTGCTGGCCCGGAACGGCTCGGCGACCACCCTGCCCGGCGGTGTGGACCTCGACCGGCTGGTCGCCGGGCTCGCCGCGACGGGCAGGGCGGGGCTGCTGCTCCTCGCCGAGCCCGGCCGCCCGTACTGCGCCGACGGCAGGCTGCTGACGCCGGTGGACGGCGCGGTGCTGCGGGCCGCCGTGGAGGGCCTGGGCGACCTCGCGAGCGCGGGCGTCCCGCGCAGCCGGACCGCCGGTCCCGACGAGGCCGCTCCCGGGAGCGCCCGGCCCGGGAGCGCCGGTCCCGAGACCGCCCGGGCCCCCGTGGTCCCGGCCGCCTGTCCCGCCCCGGGCGCGTGGTGAGGCGGCGGGGACCCGGGCCCGGGCACCGGCCGGGAACGGGCCGGGAGCAGGACGGGACCGGGTTCCCGTGCGACCGGGACGGCAGGCGGCACACGGTGGAGAACAGAAACGGCCCAGCACGGACCGCAGGACACCAGAAGGAGTTCCCGTCATGACGGGCACCGTCATCACCGACCTCCGCCGACGCGGAGCAGTCGACCCCAGCCGGGTGCTGACCGGACCGCTGCGCGCCGTCGGACTCCAGTGGCTCGAACCGGGCCGCAGCGTCGAGGTCACCGCCGAGGGTGTCGAACGCGCCATGTACATCACGGCGGGCTCCGGCACCGCCACGGCGCCGGAGACCGAGACCGAGGCCGACGCCGCAGGAAGCGAGGAATCGACGGTCGCCGACTCCGGGATCCCCCTGGTCGAAGGCACCGCCGTGACCCTGCCGCTCGGCGCGCGCACCGTGCTCACGGCCGGCACCGCCGGTCTGGAGTTCTTCCACGCGGTGCTCGCCGTCGCCGGCCACCCGGGCAGGGCCCTCGCCCACCCGGCGGCGGAGCGGCCGACCACCGGGCGGCCGGCCACCGAGCCGACCGACGAACGGCCCGGGACCGAACGCCCGGCCACCGACGAACCGGACCACCCCGACACCCCTCCGAGCCAGAAGGGAGGCGAGTCACGGTGATCGTCACCACCGCGACGGCCTCGGCCGCCGTCATCCTCGGCCCGAACGGCGAGCGCGTGCGACTGCGCTGCCTGGCACGCCGCTCCATGCTCGCCAGTGCCTGCGAGAGCTTCGACCACCTGCGGCTCAGCCCCGGCGCCCACCACGAGATGGCGGGGCGGCCCGACGACGAGACCGTCCTGTTCGTGGCACGCGGGTCCCTGCTCGTCGGCAGGAACGCCGACGAGCCGGACCACCTGGCCGTCGACGGCGACCTGCTGCTGGCGACCCGGGGCCGCACGCTGCTCCTGGAGGCCGGCCCGCTGGGCGCCGAGGTGCTCTGCCTCGCCCTGGCCGCGCCCCGCCGCACCACCGCGACCAGGAACTCCCTCGCCCGCCGGCGCGCCGAACGGCGGAGCCGGCCGTGACCGGCCCCGCCAGGGCCGCCGAGGCCCGCACCGAGGCCCCCGCCACCACGGCGGGGGCCACTCGCGCCACGGCCCGCGCCGCCGCCACCATGACGGCGCTGCGGTTCGAGGCGCCCCACCGGGTCGCCCTCGCCCGGATGCCCCGCCCGGCGGCGCCCGGACCGGACGCGGTCACCGTGCGGACCTCCCTGGTCGGCCTCTGCGGCACCGACCTCGAACTCCTCCACGGCACCGCCGCCTACCTGCGCGACGGGCGGGCCCGCTACCCGCTCGTCCCGGGGCACGAGTGGTGCGGCACGGTCGCCGAAGTCGGCCGCGAGGTCACCGAGTTCGCGCCCGGCGACCGGGTGGTGGGCCACACCATGGTGCACTGCGGCCTGTGCCGGATGTGCCGGTGCGGACGCCGCCCGCTGTGCGAACGCCTCACCGAGGTCGGCCTCTACGGCCGCCAGGGCGCCGCCGCCGAGTACGTGGTGCTGCCGGAACGCTCGCTGTCCCGGATCCCCGGCCGGGTGCCGGACCGGGCCGCCGTGCTGGTCGAACCGGCGGTCACCGTGGTGGCCGGGCTGGAACGGGCCCGCTGCCGGCTCGGCGACCGGGTGCTCGTCCTCGGCACCGGCACGATCGGCCTGCTCGCCGTCCAACTCGCCGCCCGCCTGGGCGAGTCGGTGGACGCGGTCGGCATCGACCCGGCCGGGCGGCGGCTCGCGCTGCGCTGCGGCGCCCGCCGCGCCCTGAGTCCCGAGCAGGCGCGCGTCGAGGGCTCCGCCCGGTACTCGCTCGCGGTGGAGGCGTCGGGCGCGGTCCAGGCGTTCGCGCTCGGCCTCGACCTGCTCGAACCGGGCGGCCGGCTCGCCGTGATCGGCGTGGCGGGCGGGCCGTGCCCCGACTTCGACCCCGGCCGACTCGCCCTGCGGGGGCTGGAGGTGATCGGCGTCCGGCACGGCCTGGATCACTACGACCGCACGCTGCGGCTCTTCCACGACGGCGTGCTGAGCGCCGAGCCGCTGATCGCCGCCGTGCTGCCGCCGTCCGCCGGGCCGGAGGCGTTCCGGCTGCTGGCGGGCGGGCGCAGCGGCCCGCCCAAGGTGCTCCTCGACTTCGGCCGCGCCGGCGACCGTCCGCCGGCCCGGGCGCGGACCGTGCCCGCCCCCGGCCGGCCCACGAGACCTGCCGGACCTCCGAGACCCGCCGAACCCGGACCCGCCGGACTCACCGTTGAAGGAGATCCCCCGTGATCCTCGTACCCGCCGCCGTCCCCCGGACGGCCCCCGCGTTCCGACGGCTGATCGATCCGCAGCACCTGCCGTCCGCGCACGGCGGGCTGACCGTCGAGACCCTGCCGCCCGGCGTCCGCGTCGAGCACCACCCCTCCCGGGTGGGCGAATCCGTGACGCTGGTGCTCTCCGGCGGGATCCGCTCGTCCGGGCGGGTGTTCGGCCCGGGGGAGGGCCTCTACCACCCGCCCGGCAGCTCCTGCGGACTCACCGCCCTGCCCGGAGCGCCCGCCGCCGTGCTGACCGTCCGGCCCCTCGCGGTGCCGGGCGACCGGCCCGCGCAGCGCCCCTACCCCGTCCCGCTCGCCCCGCCCAGGCCCGGCGTCCGGTTCCACGACGACACCGCGGACCCGCCTGCCCCGGACCCGCCTGCCCCGGCGGTGCCCGCCGCACGCAGCGGCGACCCCGGCAGTCACCCCGACACGCCCGCCGACGCCGCGATCGCCGGCTCGGCCGGCATGGCGGTGCGCTGGCTGGCCACCGACGAGACCGTCGGCGCCCACCGACTCACCGTCGCCGCCTCGGAGTTCGGCGCCGGCGGCAGCCACGACCTGCACCGGCACCCGCACGCCGACGAGTTCTTCCTGGTCCTCTCCGGCGGCGGCACCCACCTCACGGAGCGCGCCGAGGTCCCGGTGCGCGCCGGGGACCTGGTGTTCGTCCCGGCCGGTGAGTGGCACGGCTACCGCACCGGCCCGGCCGGCCCCACCGCGGCCCTCTACGGCTACCTGGGCGCGCCGAGCCTCGCCCTGGCCGGCTACCAGGTCCGCCCCGCCACGGTTCCGGAGGTGACCCGATGAGCATCCCCGGACCGCATCACCACCACCCCGAGGGCGGTGGTCCGCCGGACACGGTGGCGGTCGTCACCGGTGCCAGCTCCGGCATCGGCCGGGCCGCCGCCATCGCCCTCGCCCGGGCCGGGCACGCGGTGGCGATCGGCTACCGCACCGACCGGGCCGCCGCCCGCCGGACGGCCGAACTGGCCGGCGGGCGGACCATGCTGCTGCCGCTCGACCTCGCCGACCCGGCCGCCGCGGCGCGGGCCGTGCACGGTGCGGCCGAGCAGCTCGGCGGGATCGACATCCTGGTCAACTCCGCCGGGATCAACCACCGTTCACCCGTCCTGGAGGAGAGTCTGGACGACTGGCAGCGGATCCTCGCGGTGGACCTCACCGGGCCGTTCGCCTGCGCCCAGGCCGCCGCGCGCCGGATGGTCGGCCAGGGGCGCGGCGGGCGGATCGTCAACGTCACCTCCGTCCACGAGTTCACCCCGATCCTCGGCGGCTCCGCCTACTGCGCGGCCAAGGGCGCGCTCGGCGGGCTCACCCGGGTGATGGCCCTGGAACTGGCGCCGTACGGGATCACCGTGAACGCGGTCAGCCCCGGGGAGACCGCCACCCGGATGAACGGCGTCCTCGACGACCGCGACCTCGGCGCGCTCGCCCGGCCCGCCATCCCGGTGGGCCGGCCGGGCCGGGCGTCGGAGGTCGCCGCGGCCATCGTCCACCTGACCGGACCGGACGCCGCCTACACCACCGGCGTGTCGCTCACCGTCGACGGCGGACTGAGCCTGATGAGCGCGATCGCCAACCAGCGCGACGCCGCCCACGAGCAGCCCTTCCCCGCCGGGGAGTCCGGAAGGAGCGCCCGATGACCGGCATCCCCGGCGCGCGCGCCGTCCACCACGTCGCCTACACCGTCCCCGACCTCGACCAGGCGGTGGCGTTCTTCACCGAGGTGCTCGGCGCGCGCCTGCTCTACCGCCTCGGCCCGGTCGCCGCGCCACCCGGGGACGGCGACTGGATGCACCGCCAACTCGGCGTCCACCGCTCGTCGGTGGCGCACATCGCGATGCTGCGCCTGGGCCCGGTCAGCAACCTTGAACTGTTCCAGTACTCCGCCCCGGACCAGCGCCGTGAGCAGCCCGCCAACAGCGACTGGGGCGGGCACCACCTCGCCATCGCCGTCGACGACGTGGACCGCGCCGTCGCCTACCTGCGGCGTCAGCCCGGCGTCGAGGTGCTGGGCGAGCCGCAGACGATCACCGACGGCGGACCGATCGACGGCGACCGCTGGGTGTACTTCCGCACGCCCTGGGGCCTTCAGCTGGAGGTGCTCGCGATGCCGCCCGGCATGCCCTACGAACGCGCCACCCCCGACCGGCTGTTCACGCCCCCGGACCCGTGGGACAGCACCGGTGCGCCGCCCGGCGGGGCCGGTCCGTCATGATCGAGACCACCGCCGCCGTGGTGCGGGAGAGCGGCGGGCCGTTTTGCCCGGAGACCGTCCGGCTGGACGGGCCGCGCGCGGACGAGGTGCTGGTCCGCGTCCGCGCCGTCGGGATCTGCCACACCGACCTGAGCGTGCGGGCCGGGCGCACGCCCGCGCCGCTGCCCGCCGTCCTCGGCCACGAGGGCGCCGGCACCGTCGAGGCGGTCGGCGACGCCGTCACCCGGGTGCGGCCCGGCGACCGCGTCGTGCTGACCTTCGACTCCTGCGGCGCCTGCCCGCCCTGCCGGGCCGGCCTGCCGGTGCGCTGCGACCACTGGGCCGCGCTCAACCTGTTCGGCGGCCGCCGGCTGGACGGCAGCGCCACCGTGCGCGGGACCGGCCGCCACCGCGGCGCCGCGCTGCACGGCCACTTCTTCGGCCAGTCCTCCTTCGCGGGGTACGCGCTCGCCGACGAGCGCAACGCGGTGCCCGTCACCGGGCCTCCGGTGCCGTTCGAGCTGCTGGCGCCGCTCGGCTGCGGCGTGCAGACCGGGGCGGGGGCCGTCTTCCACGTGCTGCGGCCCGAACCCGGCGACACCCTGGCGGTGTTCGGGGCGGGCGCGGTGGGGCTGGCCGCCGTCCTGGCGGCGCGCTCGACGCCGGTGGTGCGGATCGTCGCCGTCGACCTGCGCCCGGACCGGCTCGCGCTGGCCCGGGAGCTCGGCGCCACCGACGTCGTGGACGCGGGCGCCGGCGATCCGGTCGAGGCGGTCCGCGACCTCACCGGCGGACGCGGCGCCCAGCACACGCTGGAGACCAGCGGCAGCGTCCGCGCGCTGCGCCAGGCGGTGGACGCGCTGGCCGTCGGCGGGACCTGCGGGGTGGTGGGCGCGCCGCCGGCCGGCAGCGAGGTGGGCCTGGACGTCCCGGGACTGCTCGCCCGGGCGCCGCGGATCGTCGGGGTCAACCAGGGGGCGAGCGTGCCGTCGCGGTTCCTGCCGGTGCTGGTGGACCTGCTGCGCGCGGGACGGCTGCCGGTGGACCGGCTGGTGCGGACGTACCCGTTCGAGGCGGTCGAGGAGGCGGCCGGGGCGGCGGAGGCGGGGGAGGTGGTGAAGCCGGTGCTGATGCTGCCCTGAGCTGCGCCGATGGGTCCGCCGTCGGGTCCGCCGTCCTGTCCGCCGTCCCGTTCTGGGACCGGAACGGGACGGCGGGCCCATGCGCCCGGGGCGTCGCTCCGACCACAGTGGTGGGCAGAGCGGTTGATCGGATCGACCGCTCGGAGCTGAAGAATTTGGAGTACCCCACCCATGGCAACGAACACGGCATCGAAGACGCTCGGCGTCGCGTCCGCCATCGTCGGCCTCGCCGCCGCCACCGCGGTCATCAAGAGCGCCGTCGTCGGCGCGGTGGCCAAGTCGGCGCCCGCCGCCAGCGGTTCGGAGACCGAGCGCGGCTGCAAGCCGGGCGAGAAGGACTGCAAGCACTGATCACCCACGATGGCCTCCACAGTTGGCCCTTTCCCCACCCTTCGCCCCCTTCCCCCCGCCCCGCCCCCGGTCTCCCGGGGGCGGGGCGGGGGGCTGTCGCTTCCGGGGGCGTCCGCTCCTCAGGCGGCGGTGCCCCGTTCCTGCGACGGGCGCCGGGGGAGTACGGCCAGCACCCGTGTCCCGCTCTCCCGCGAGACCCGGTCGACGGTGCAGCGACCGCCGATCTCGGCCGCCCGGTCCGCCATCGACCGCAGCCCGACCCCGCCCGGCGACCCCTTGCGCGCCAGCTCCGTGCCCGGGGCGCCCGGTTCCCCACCGCTCGCCCCCTCGGGGCCCCCGGTGGACGTCCGGGGGGTGTCGACGCCAACGCCGTCGTCCTGGACGGTCAGCGTCAGATTCTCCTCGTCCACCCGCAGCGTCACCTGGGCGTTCCGGGCGCGGGCGTGCCGCAGCACGTTGTTCAGCGCCTCGGCGGTGATTCGGTAGGCGGCCACCTCGACGGCGGCGGGCATGTCCGGCAGCGGGTCGGGGTGCAGCGAGGCCACGACGGTCAGGCCCTCGCCGCTGAAGGAGGCCGCCAGGTGCTGGACGGCCCGGGTGAGGCCGAACTCGCCGAGCGGCGCGGGTCCGAGCCGGTCGGTGATCCGCCGTACCTCCTTGATCGTCATCGCCAGGTCGACCGAGATGCCCCGCAGCGTCCGGGCGATCCCCTCGGCCCCGGCCCCGGCCCCTGCCCCGGCCCCTGCCCCTGTCCCGGCCTCGGTTCCTGCTCCTGCCGCGGCTCCTGTCCCGGCCCCGGCCTCCGCCTCCGGAGCGGCACCCGTCCCGGCCGCCGAGGCCGCGTTGTCGAGCCGCAGCCGCAACCCGGCCAGGGCCGGGCCGAGCCCGTCGTGGATGTCCCGGCGCAGCCAGCGTCGTTCCTCCTCACGCGCCGCGACGATCTGCTCCCGGCTCGCCTGGAGGTCCTCCTGCAGCCGCAGCGAGGCGACGGCCGGCGAGGCCTGGTCGGCGAGCGAGCGCAGGATGTCGACGTCGCTGGTGTCCAACTGCTCCTCGCCCGCCCGCAGCCCGACCGTCAGCTCCCCGATCGTCACGCCGTGGTGGACCAGTTCGAAGCCCCGGACCGGGCCGTCCAGCCTCCCCACCGCGGCCAGCGGCCGGCTCCCGGCCCGGGTGGCGACGGCCAACGCCACACCCGGCAGCTTCAGTTCCTCCGCCACGGCGGTGCAGAGCGCGGCCGGAAGCCGCTCCGGCTCGACCACCTGCCGGACCTGCCCGGCCAGCGTCCGCAGCACCTGGTAGGGCTGGGCGCGGTCGCCGTAGTAGAGCCGGTCCACCACCTCCACGGCCCACCGGGCGGCCCGTGGCAGGCCCGCGCCCAGCGTGAAGACCAGGGCGATCAGCAGCAGTGCGGCCGCGCCCCGGCCGGGCACCAGCCACCCGGACAGCACCGCCGCGGACGCCACGAACAGCACGATGAGCCCGGTGGCGAGCACCAGCCCGGTCAGCACGGACCGGGCCGCCCGGTCCAGCCGCCACCCGCCGTCCCGCACCACCAGGAAGGCGACGGCCACCGCCCACACCGCACCGGCCGCCGTGAACAGCGAGTAGCTCAGCCAGTACTCGTACTCGAACCGGCGCGTGTAGTAGTCCTGCATGCCCGCCCACAGCAGGTAGGCGCCCAGCATCCCGGCGACGTGCGCGCGCCGCCGGGGCGCCGTGCGCCGCAGCAGCCGCACCAGCAGTACGGCCGCCGCGATGCCGATCAGCAGGTAGTTGACCGAGTTGTAGGCGCTTTCCAGGCGGTCGGCGACCGAGCCGAAGAAGTCCGCGGGCGCGCTGTCGGCGAGCGGGTTGGGACGCCCGAAGACGGTCGCGCGGTCGAGGAAGTACATCGCGTTCGGCAGCACCCACAGCGTGACGGCGCCGATGTACCACCACCACCGGCGGGAGGTCAGCCGGGCGGCCGGCAGCCAGAGCGGCAGCACGTAGAACAGGGTCCCACTGACGGTGTCGCACACCCCGCGGACCACCGCCGCCGCGCCCACGAGCCCGGGGTCGGAGACCTCCACCCAGACGGGTGCGGCCGCCGCGCTCGGCAGCATGGACGTCAGCGCGTAGACGAGCATCACCCAACCGAGCGGATTTCCCGGCCGGTGGGCGTGCAGCAGCATGCCCGCCCCCGCCGTCGGCAGGGCGTAGAGCAGGATGGCCAACTGGTCCCGGGGCGCCTCGATGCCGGGGGAGTCGAGGTGGACCAGCACGTAGCAGACCCAGAGGGTGGCGATCGCCAGGCAGAGCGCCGTGACCGCCGCGGCGCCGGTGAGGTGGCGCTGCGCGGCGGTGCGGCGCGGCAGGGGCCCGGCAGGCGTGCGCGGCCGGGGACGGAAGGGGATCACCGTGGTCATGGCACCGCCTAGGAACGGGTGGGAAGGGGCCCACCGACGACCGGTCGCCGTCCCGGGCGCGCTGACTCCAGTTTCGGCCTCCCGCCGTCCCGGGCGCATGGGGCAGCGGTCTTGTCCGCCCCGGCCGCCCGGTGCCCCGCCCGCCGCGTGCCAGGTCACCGCGGGCCCCGCCACCAGGCACATCACGGAAAGTCACGCCCGTATCGCTGGTAGTGTCGGCCAGGTGGATGAAGAACAGCCCGCCGAAGACCCGCAGCGACCGGAGGACCGGCCGGAGGACGAGTCGGCGGCCGCACCCGTGCGGGTGCTGATCGTCGACGACCACCCGCTGTTCCGGGAAGGCCTGAAGGCCGCCCTGGAGAGCGCCGAGGGCATCGTCGTGGTCGCCGAGGCCGAACGCGCCGGCGACGTCCCGGCGGCGGTCGCCCGCCACCACCCCGACATGGTCGTGATGGACCTCTCGCTGCCGGACGGCTCCGGCCTGGAGGCCACCCGCCGGCTCTCCGCCGACCAGCCCGCCCCGCCGGTGCTGATGCTCACCATGGCGGACGACGACGGCAGCCTGCTCGCCGCCCTCCAGGCCGGGGCCCGCGGCTACCTGGTGAAGGGCGCGGGCCGCGAGGAGGTGCTGCACGCGGTGCGCACCGTCGCGGCCGGCGGCGCGGTGTTCGGCGCGGACGTCGCCGAGCGGATCACCACCCTGCTCGCCGGGGCCAGGGTGCGGGAGGCCGGCCAGCTCTTTCCGGCGCTCACCGCCCGCGAGGCCGAGGTCCTCGACCTGGTGGCCCGCGGACTGGACAACCGCCGGATCGCCCGGGAACTCGTGGTCGCGGAGAAGACGGTCCGCAACCACGTCACCCACATCTTCGAGAAACTGCACGTCGCGACCCGCGCGGAGGCCGTCGCCCGGGCCCGCGACATGGGACTCGGCGACGGCTGACCCGCACCCGCGCGGGCACCCGCCACCACCCCGGGCCGGGGCCGGAACCGGACCGCCGTCCCGCGCCGCCGGGACGGTGGGAGTCGCAGGATGCGGGGAGGAGGCCCTCATCATGAGCGAACCGGCCGCTACCCCGGCCACCACCACACCGGCCCGGCACGCCGCCGGGCCGACCACCCGGCCCGCCCGCCCGTACGGCGCGGCAGGCCCACCCGCCCGCACGGTGCCCCCGCCGCCGCGCCCGTCGGCCGCGCCCCGGCGCACCGTCCTCGGACCGGCGGCCTGGGCCTGCGTCGCGACCCTGCTCAGCGGCCTCGGCTGGGTCCTGCTCGCCGTCACCCACCCGGACGCCCCCTGGACCGCCCCGTTCTACCTCCACGACGGCGAAACGGTCCTGCTCGGCTTCGCCTTCGCGCTCTCCGGGCTGCTCATCCTCGCCCACCGCGCCGCCCCCGCCCCCGACGGGACCGTCCCCGCCCCCGCCGCCGGACCGTCGGCCGCACCGCCCGCGGGCCGCAGCCTCGGCCGCTGCCTGCTCGCCGCCGGCCTCGGCGGCTGCCTCTCCCGCTTCACCCTCCTCCTCGGCGCCGTCACCGACGCCGGACCGGCGGCCGAAGCCCTCGGCGCGGCCCTGCTGCTCGTCTCCGTCACCCTGTTCATCTTCGTCTCCGTCGCCCTCCCGCTCTGGCTGCCCGAAGGCCGGCTGCCCGGCGGACCGGGCCGCCTCTACGTCGCGGCCGTCGCCCTGTGGAGCGCCGTCCACGCCTGCACCGTCCGCCTGGGCAGCCCGCTGCCCTACCACGGCGACATCCTGGTACCGCCCGGACAGGGCCTGCCGCTGGACGAATGGCACGCCACCCTGATCGCCTGGGGCCTGGTCGTCACCAGCCTCGCCGTCGCCGCCGTCCGCTGGCGGCGCTCCGCCCGCCCGCACCGCAGCGTCACCGCCGTCCTGGTGCCCTACCTCGTCTGGCTGATCACCACCAACATCGCGCTGCGGCTCGGCAGTTCGGAGAGCGTCGCGGCGGTCGCCTACTTCGCCGGCTCCGCGCTGTGGATGCTCGGCGCCGTCGGCTACGCCTTCACCCGTGACCGCTCCCGCTACCTCGACCGGGCGACCCGCCGGATGCTCAGCGTCCTCGCCCTCACCGCCCTGCTGATCGCCGGCTACCTCGGCATCGCGCTGCTGCTGCGCCGCGCCCTGCCGCAGGCCAGCAGCGCGCCCGCGCAACTGCTCGCCGCCGGGGCGCTGGCCATCGGCGGACTGCTCGCACCCACCACCCGGTGGGTGGTGCGGGCCGTCGACCGCTTCTACTACGGCGACCGGGCCCGCCCCTACCAGGTGGTGCGGGCCCTCGCCGAGCGGCTGAGCCGCGCCGTCAGCCCCGCCGACGCACCGCCCCTGCTCTGCGACACCGTGGTGAACGCCCTCGGCCTGCCCGGCGCCCGGGTCGTCCTGCACACCCGCACCGGACCGCACGAACTCGCCGCCGTCGGCACCCTCGGGCCGGCCAGCCAGGTGTTCCCGCTCAGCTACGAGGGCGCGGTCATCGGGGACCTGTACGCGCCGCCGCGCACCGGCCAGCCCGAACTGGACGCCCAGGACCACGAGGTGCTGCGCTTCCTCGCCGACCAGGCCGCGCCCGCGATCGCCTCGCTGCGGATGTACGAGGAACTGCAGCGCGGGCGGCGGCAGGTCGTGCTCGCCCGGGAGGAGGAGCGCCGGCGCCTGCGGCACGACCTGCACGACGGCCTCGGGCCCACCCTCTCGGGACTGCGGCTCGGCGTCGACACCGCGCGGGCCGCCGTGCCCGAGGGCTCCCCGGCGGCCCGCTCGCTGGTCACCGTGTCGGCCGGGATCGGGCAGGCGATCGACGAACTGCGCCGGATCACCGAAGGGTTGGCGCCCGCCGCGCTGGCGGGGGAGGGGCTCGCGGTGGCGCTGCGACGGCTGGTCGCGGAGCTGGACGGCTCGCGGGTGCGGATGTCGCTGGTGCTGGACCCGGACCCGCCGCCCGCGCTGCCGGCCGCCGTCGAGGTGGCGGCGCTGCGGATCAGCGGCGAGGCGCTGCACAACGTGCTGCGCCACTCGGGGGCCGGCCGGGCCCGGCTGACGCTGCGGGTGCGGCCGGAGGCGGTGGTGCTGGAGATCTGGGACGACGGCTGCGGCTTCCCGGCCGGTCCGGCGGATCCGGCCGATTTGGCAGACCCGGCCGGTCCGGCCGCGCGGCGTGACGGTTCGGGTGTCGGGCTGCGCTCGATGGCCGAGCGGGCCGAGGAACTGGGCGGCCGGTTCGCCACGGGCAACCACGACGGGGGCGCCGTCGTCCGGGCGGTGCTGCCCCGCACCCCCGAGCAGCCGCCGGTCGACGACTGACGGATTTCGGCTGACGGGCAACAGGTGACGGATAACGGCTGACAGATGACAGCTGACAGATTTCAGATTCTGTCAGCTGTCAGTCGTCCCGCCGCCCCTTGACGGACTCCCGGCTTCGCCCAATCATCATGGTCGCGTCAACTTTTCGGTGCGACCGGCGGCCCCACACCCCCTCAGCATCCCGCCGCCGCCCGTGAAGTGACGCGCTTCCGTTCGCCCCACCGGATACCGGAGCCTCCATTGACCGAGCGCGCCCCGCGGCGATCCCGCCTGCGCCGATCCGCCCTGTCCGCCGCTGCCGCCGTCACCCTCGCGGCCGCCTTCCTCGCCCCCGCCGCCTCGGCGGCCCCCAAGGCCCCGGCGGCCCCCGTCGCGCCGACGGCCGCCGCCGCCCCCGACATCCCCGTCGCCAACGTCAAGGCGCACCTGGCCCAACTCCAGTCGATAGCCACCGCCAACGGCGGCAACCGGGCGCACGGCCGCACCGGCTACAAGGCCTCGATCGACTACGTGAAGAGCAAGCTGGACGCGGCCGGCTACACCACCGCCCTGAAGACCTTCAGCTACAACGGCTCGACCGGCTACAACCTGATCGCCGACTGGCCCGGCGGTGACACCTCGCATGTCATCATGGCCGGCGCCCACCTCGACTCCGTCACCGGCGGCCCGGGCATCAACGACAACGGCTCCGGCTCGGCCGGCGTCCTGGAGGCCGCCCTGGCCGTCTCGCGGGCCGGCCTGCAGCCCACCAAGCACCTGCGGTTCGGCTGGTGGGGCGCCGAGGAGTACGGCATGATCGGCTCCCAGAACTACGTCAACGGCCTTGGCGCCACCGAGCGTTCGAAGATCGAGAGCTACCTCAACTTCGACATGATCGGCTCGCCCAACCCCGGCTACTTCACCTACCGCTACGACAGCGCGCTCGACGCCCTGTTCCGCAACTACTTCGCCGGCCTCGGCATCAGCACCGAGCAGGACTTCGAGGGCGACGGCCGCTCCGACCACGCCCCGTTCCAGAACGCCGGCATCCGCGTCGGCGGCCTGTTCAGCGGCGCCGACTACACCAAGACCAGCGCCCAGGCGGCGAAGTGGGGCGGAACGGCGGGCCAGCCCTTCGACCGCTGCTACCACTCCTCCTGCGACACCACCGCCAACATCAACGACACCGCGCTGGACCGGATGAGCGACGCCATCGCCCACGCGATCTGGACCCTCGCCGCCGGCGACACCACGCCGCCCACCGGCACCGTCTTCGAGAACACCGCCGACGTCCAGATCCCCGACTACGGCTCGGCCGTGACCTCCGACGTCACCGTCACCGGCCGCACCGGCAACGCCCCGTCGGCGCTCCAGGTCGGCGTGGACATCAAGCACACCTGGCGCGGCGACGTCGTCATCGACCTGGTCGCGCCGAACGGTACGACCTTCCGCCTCAAGTCCGCCAGCGGCAGCGACTCCGCGGCCAACGTGCAGACCACCTACACGGTGAACGCCTCCGCCGTGCCGGCCAACGGCACCTGGAAGCTCAAGGTCCAGGACGTGGGCCCGCAGGACACCGGCTACATCGACAGCTGGAAGCTCACCTTCTGACACTCGGCAGCCGTAGCGCCCCCGGGAGTGCCGGTCGTCCACCGACCGGCGCCCCCGGGGGATCCGCCTACGGGGCCATCTCGTACGCGCCCGACAGCGCCTCGACCATGCCCCACACCTTCGCCGCCCGCGCACCGTCCGCCACCGGGCGGCGCACATGCGCCAGCGCCCACGCCGCCTGGGCCTCGCTGGTGGACGCCTTGCCGTGCAACTCGGTGGCGTGCGCGGAGAAGTCCCGCACCAGCGCGTCGAATACCTGGTCCAGCAGGTCCGCGTCCAGGCCGGTGAGCGCCGCCTGCTCCAGCACCAGCTGCCCGTAGACGATCAGCGCGAACAGCTGGCCGATCTCCAGCAGGAAGTCCAGGTCCGCCTGCTGCTCCGCGCTCGGCGCGTGGCTGAGCAGCAACTCGCAGAAGCCGTCGGCCTGTTCGCGGAACCGGGCGACGTTCGGCAGGTGCGCGTGCGCGTCGTAGGCGGCGCGCCAGTCGTGGAAGCGGATCGCGCCGAGGCCGCGGGCCGGGCCCTGCCGGAACAGGAACGTGTCGTCGGCGGCGTCCTGCCGGGTCGGCACGGGGGCGTAATCGGCCGGGTCGAACAGGTAGTTGGCCATGAACTTGAGGATCAGCGCCAGGTTGACGTGGACGGTGCCCTCCAGCTTCGGCAGGCCCCGGATGTCCTTGGCGGCCTTGTCGAAGTAGGTGTCCGCCTCGAAGCCCTTGGCCGCGATGACGTCCCACATGAGGTCGATGACCTTCTCGCCCTCGGTGGTGACCTTCATCTTGGTCATCGGGTTGAAGAGCAGGTAGCGGCGGTCCTCGGGTGAGGCGGTGCGGAAGTAGTCCACCGACCGCGCGGCGAACAGCTTCATCGCCACCAGGCGCGCGTAGGCGTCGGTCAACTCCCGGCGCACGTGCGGGAAATCGGTGACCCGCTTGCCGTAGAGCACCCGGTTGTGGGCGTGCGTCACGGCCTCGTACATCGCGTGCTCGCAGATGCCGACGGAGGCGGTGCACAGGTTGAACTTGCCGACGTTGACGGTGTTCAGGGCGGCGTCGAAGGCGGCCTTGCCGGTGTGCAGGACGTCCTCGGCGCGCACCGGGTACTCCTCCAGCCGGAACTCGCTGACGTACATCTGGGCGTTCACCACGTTCTTCACCAGGTGGTACGCCTCGTGGCGGCTGTCGGCGGCGAAGAAGACGTAGCCCTCCGGCCCCTCGACGTCCGAGCGGCGGCCGAACACCGAGACCAGGCCGGCGACATTGCCGTTGCCGATGTAGTACTTGGAACCGGTGGCGGTGAAGCCGCCCTCGCCGTCCGGGGTGAGGACCATGTCGGTCGAGTAGATGTCGGCGCCGTGGCCGCGCTCGGAGAGGCCAAACGCCATCACATGACCCTCCGTCAGGAGGCGGGCGGCGCGGGCCCGGACGGCCTCGTTCCCGCTCTGCCAGACCGGGCCGAGGCCCAGGATGGTGACCTGCCAGGTGTACCAGTAGCCGAGGCCGTAGAAGCCGAGGATCTCGTTCAGCTCGGCGATCCTGGCGGTGTCCCAGCGCTTGGCCGGATCGGCGGCGGAGGGCGTCAGGAATTCGGCGAACAGTCCCTCCTTCGCGGCGAATTCGAGGAAGTCGGCGTACCAGGCGCGGTCGATGTAGGTGTCGATCAGCGCCTTCTTGCCGCGCGCTTCGAACCAGTCCACGGTCGCGCGCAGCAGCCGGCGGGTCGGCTCGTCGAACTGCGCGGGGTCGTAGGTGCGCGGGTTGAAGAGCATCGCGGGCTCCCGGGTGTCGAGGGTGAGGGCGTTAGGGTGAGGGGGGTGGAGGCGGGCGAGGTCAGCCGCCGTCGGCGCCGCGGCCGTCGGCCAGCTCGCGCAGGGTGGCGAGCACGTCGTCGAGCCAGGCGAGCGTCATCCGCTCGTACTCGATGCCGCCGCGCAGCACCACGTGCTGGAGCCGCTGTCCGGCGTCGAGCGCGCCCGGGGTCGCGGCGTCGGGAAAGTCACGCCGCTCGCCGTGCAGGTAGCGGGCGAGCAGGGCGGCGTGGCCCTCCCGGTGGCGTTCGACCTCGGGGATCAGCGCGGCCGGGTCGTCGAAGGCCGCCGCCCGGATCCGGACGGCCAGCTCGTGCCGGACGGTCTCCGGTTCGACGGGCTCGCGCAGCCAGGCGGCGAGCGCCTCCCGGCCGGGCGGGGCCGCCGAGTACACCTTCTTGTCCGGCCGGCCGTCCTGGGCGACCTCCTCGGCGCGGACCCAGCCGTCCGCCTCCATCCGCCGCAGCACCCGGTAGATCTGCTGGTGGGTGGCGGTCCAGAAGCGGCCGATGGACCGGTCGAAGCGCCGGGCCAGTTCGTAGCCGGAGCCGGGCCGTTCCAGCAGCGAGACGAGGATCGCGTGCTCCAGTGCCATGACCGGCATCCTGCTATGCAACGAATTGCATAGGCAAGGGCGGCCTGCGGCGGTGAGACGGAGGTCACCCGCCGGGACGGGTCGGGCGCGGAAGGGTAGCGGCCCAGGTGAAAAGGTGCAAAACGGGCGAACGGCGCCAGAATGGTACTGGGCTAGAGCCCTCCATGTTCGAAACCTAGGAGGTGGTATCGGTGTCGACCCAAGCGCCGATGGGCATGGAGCACCATCCGGACATCGTCGAACTCCGGGAGCACTACGAGCGGGTCACCCTGACCCCGCGGGCCCAGGGCGTCGAAGCCCTGGCCATTGTGGCCGGTCTGTTCCTGGCGGCCTCGCCATGGATCGTCGGCTTCACCGCGTTCAACACGCTCACCGTCACCTGCCTGATCGTCGGCATCGCCTACTGCGTGCTGATGGCCGGCTACGGCTCGGCGTACGAGCGCACCCACGCACGGGCCTGGGCGGCGACCCTGCTCGGCGCGTGGACGATCATCTCGCCGTGGGTCGTCTCGGGAGAGGTGGACCGGGGCCGGAACATCGTCACCTGCCTGATCGCGGGCGGCGTGATGTGTCTGCTGGGCATCGCCGCCATCTCGATGGCCACGATGACGTCGAACGGAGCATCGATGCGGCGCGGCCGGGCCGGCCGCGCCAGGGGCTGACGGTCACACCGGACAGCCCGGAACCCGGAACCCGGAACCCGGAACCCGGGGCGCGGAGGGCGGCAGCGCCGCTCCGCGCCCCGGGCGCGCGAACCCGCCGGACAGGGGCTACGGCCGGGTCATCCGCAGCACGTCCAGCGCCTCGTCCAACTGCTCCACGGTGAGCCGCCCCTGCTCGACGTACCCGCGCTCCAGCACCACCTGACGGATGGTCCTGCGCTCTGCGAGCGCCTGCTTGGCGACCTTGGCCGCCTCCTCGTACCCGATGTACCGGTTCAGCGGGGTCACCACCGACGGCGAGGACTCCGCGAACTCCCGGGCCCGTTCGACGTTGGCCGTGACGCCGTCCACCGTGCGGTCGGCCAGCAGCCGGGCGCTGTTGGCGAGCAGCCGGACCGACTCCAGGACGTTGCGGGCGATCACCGGCAGCATCACGTTGAGCTCGAAGTTGCCGCTCGCCCCGGCCACCGTGACGGCGGCGTCGTTGCCGATCACCTGGGCCGCGACCATCAGCACCACCTCGGGCAGTACCGGGTTCACCTTGCCCGGCATGATCGAGGAACCGGGCTGGAGGTCGGGCAGGTTGAGTTCGCCGAGGCCGGTGCGCGGGCCCGAGCCCATCCACCGCAGATCGTTCGCGATCTTGGTGAACCCGACGGCGACGGTGCGCAGCTGTCCGCTCAGCTCGACCAGGCCGTCGCGCGCGCCCTGCGCCTCGAAGTGGTTGCGGGCCTCGGTCAGCGGCAGCCCGGTGGCCCGCGCGACCTCCTCGATCACCGCCGCCGCGAACCCGGGCGGGGTGTTGATGCCGGTGCCCACCGCGGTGCCGCCGAGCGGCAGTTCGGCGACCCGGGGGAGGGTGGCCAGCAGCCGCTCCCGCCCGTGCCGCACCTGCGCCGCGTAGCCGCCGAACTCCTGGCCCAGGGTGACCGGCGTGGCGTCCATCAGGTGCGTGCGGCCCGCCTTGACGACGTCCGCGAACTCGGCCGCCTTGCGCTCCAGCGCCTCCGCCAGGTGTTCCAGCGCCGGGACCAGCTCCTGGCTGACGGCGGCGGTGGCGGCGATGTGGATCGAGGACGGGAAGACGTCGTTGGACGACTGGCTGGCGTTGACGTGGTCGTTGGGGTGGACGGGCCGGCCGAGGCGCTCGCCGGCCAGGGTGGCGATCACCTCGTTGGCGTTCATGTTGGACGAGGTGCCCGAGCCGGTCTGGAACACGTCCACCGGGAACTCGGCGTCCCAGCGGCCCGCCGCCACCTCCTCGGCGGCGGAGGCGATCGCGTCGGCGGTCTCCCGGTCCAGCACGCCGAGCCGGGCGTTGACCCGTGCGGCGGCGGCCTTGATCCGGGCCAGCGCGGCGATGTGCGCCCGCTCCAGGCGCTGGCCGGACACCGGGAAGTTCTCCACCGCCCGCTGCGTCTGCGCCTGCCACTTCGCCCCAGTGGGCACCCTGACCTCGCCCATCGAGTCGTGCTCGATCCGGTGGTCGCCGGACATCTGCTCGTCACCCATCGTGCGCTGCACCTCCTGAACGGTCCCGGCCGGGGCGCAGGCGGCGGGGCCACTCGGGCCCCGGTCCCCGCCCCGGGTCGGGTACGGCTTCCGCACACCACAGCCGCGCGCGGGCCCCGGGTATTTCCGGTGGCCGGCGGCGCCCCCGGCTACCCCAGGACGGTGCGGACGACCTCGTCCGGCGCCGTGCCCGCCTTGACGGCCTCGGTGCCGTCCGGCGCCCAGACGCCCGAGCCGCCCGAGGTCGCCGCGAACTCGCCGCTCGGCCCGGCGGAGGTGGCCAGCACCACCCAGACGCCGTTGTCCGCCGCGCGCGCCGGGTACCGGGCCGCCTTGGTGGCCAGCGACTCGGCGCCCGCCCCGTACAGCGTCGAGGCGACGTAGGCGTGCGCGCCGAGCGCGACCAGGCGCTTCACGTGCTCGGGGTCGGCGGCGTCCGCGCAGATCGCCAGGCCCAGCCGCCAGCCGTCCAGCTCCAGGACCGAGGGCTCGTCGGCGGGGGAGAAGCGCTCGTTCTCGCGCCCGTACAGGTTCGTCTTGCGGCAGACCACCGAGGCGCCGGCGCCGGTGACGGCGAGCGTGGCGATGTGCTCGCGGCCGTCCGCCCCGGCCACCGGCGCGCCGACCAGGGCCGTGGCGCCGGTCCCGGCGCAGGCGGCGACCAGCGGCGCGAGCCGCCCGTCGGCCGGGTCAAGGGCGGGCGCGCCCAGGTCGTAGCCGGTGAGCGAGAACTCGGGGAACACCACCAGGCGGGTCGCCGCCCCGGCCGCGCGGACCGCGGCGGCGTGCCGCTCGACGTTGACCGCGACGGTCTCGGGCCGCCCCGACGGGTGGCAGGCGGGCTGGGCGACGGCGACGGCCAGGGGAGCGGGCGCGGGCACGGTGGAGCCTCCGGAGGCTGATCAGGGGTGGCGATCACGATCAACCTATGAGCCCACCGCGAAGTCCGGCAAGGTTCATCCCTTCGAGTGAAGATCACCGGCGCTGTCGCCGGGCCAGGCCGGCCGCTTCCGTACGCTCACCCGGAATCGGGGGAGACCACGGACGCACGGACACCAGGGGCGGGACATGACCTCGGCGCACCACCACCCTCACAGCGGCGACAAGGGCGACAAGGGCGGCACGGGCAGCAAGGGCGGCAAGGGCAGCACGGACGGAACGGGCGGCAAGGCCCCCGGCCTCAGCCGGCGCCGCCTGCTCGGCGCGTCCGCCGCACTCGGCGCCGGCGCCTGGCTGCCGCGCGGAACCGTCGGCCCGGACAGCCCCCTGGCCACCGCCCCCGCCCCGCCCGGGCTCCCCGCCGGCACCGAACCGTTCCAGCGCGTCTTCCGGAACTGGTCCGGCGAGATCCGCACCGACCAGCTGTGGACCTGCGCCCCGCGCACCCCCGAGGAGGTCCCCGCGCTCGCCGACTGGGCCCGCGCCCACGGCTGGCGCCTGCGCGCCCAGGGCCACCGCCACACCTGGGCACCGCTCACCGTCGCCGACGCCACCCCCGGCGCGGACCGCGTGCTGCTGCTCGACACCACCCGCCACCTCACCGCGATCACCGCCGACTCGCCCACCACCGTCCGCGCCCAGAGCGGCGCGACCATGGAGGCGCTGCTCGCCCACCTCGCCGAACGCGGCCTCGGCCTCACCGCCGTCCCCGCCCCCGGCGAGCTCACCGTGGGCGGCGTGCTCGCGATCGGCGGCCACGGCACCGCCGTCCCCGCCGCCGGCGAGGTCCGCCCCGACGGGCACGGCTACGGCTCCGTCAGCAACCAGGTCGTCCGGCTGACCGCCGTCGTCCTCGACCCGGCCACCGACCGCTACGCCCTGCGGACCTTCGACCGCTCCGAGGCCGACAGCGCCGCCTTCCTGGTCCACGTCGGTCGGGCGTTCGTCACCGAGGTGGTGCTCCGGGCCGGCGCCGACCGGCCACTGCGCTGCGTCAGCCGGCTCGACCTCACGGCCGACGAACTGTTCGCCCGCCCCGGTGCGCAGTCCGCCCCGAAGCCGTCCCGCCCGCGCACCTTCGCCGACTTCGCCGAACGCGACGGCCGCGTCGAGGCGATCTGGTTCGCGTACACCGACCGGCCCTGGCTGAAGACCTGGAGCCTCGCCCCGGACCGACCCCTCGCCTCCCGCGCCGTCGACGAGCCCTACAACTACCCGTTCTCCGACTCCGTCCCGGAACCGGTCTCCCGACTGGCCGGCGACCTCGTCTCCGGCACCTGGGGATCGGCCCCGCTGTTCGGCCGGCTCCAGTACCTGATCGCCAAGATCGGCCTCACCGGCGACCTCGCCGACGTCCTCCTCTCCGGCGGGCTGCTGCGCGAACTGCTCACCGGCGAGGTGCTCACCCACCTGCTCGCCGGCGGTCTGCGCTCCGACCTCTGGGGCCCCTCGCGCACCCTGCTCCACTATGTGCGCCCCACCACCCTGCGGCTCACCGCGAACGGCTACGCGATCCTCGCCCGGCGCGCCGACCTTCAGTGGGCGGTGGCCGAATTCGCCGACCGCTACCGGGAGTTGCTCGACGCCTACCGGGACCGGGGCGAGTTCCCGGTGAACGGCGCGGTGGAGATCCGGGCCACCGGCCTGGACGACCCGGCCTGGTGCGGGGTGCCCGGCGCCCGGCCGCCGCTGCTCTCCGTGCTGCGCCCGCGCCCCGACCGCCCCGAGTGGGACACCGCCGTCTGGATCGACGTGCTCGGCTTCCCCACCACGCCCGGGCTGCACCGCTTCGGCCGCGACCTCGAACAGGCGCTGCTGCGTTCCTTCGACGGCACCCGGGCCGGTCTGCGCGTCGAGTGGTCCAAGGGCTGGGCCTACACCGAGGACGCCGCCTGGGCCGACCCCGACATTCTTGACCGGTTCGTCCCGGCCAGCCACCGCGCCGGCGGCGGCCCCGGCTGGGACGAGGCCGTCACCACCCTGGACCGCCACGACCCCCACCGGGTCTTCGGCAACCCGTTCCTGGACCGGCTCCTGAAGCTCTAGTCCCTTCTGGTCCCTTCCGAAGCCGCGCATCCGGCGGTCGGTCGGGTCCGTGATCCTCAGACGTGCTCCATCACGATCACCGCGAGGGTGCCCGGGGCCAGCGCGCGGAAGATGTGGGGCGCGTCGCCGGGGTAGCTGACGTAGTCGCCCGGGCTCAGCTCGACGGGGTCCTCGGTCGGGCCGACCAGGGCGCGGCCGGCGCCCAGCAGGAGGTGCTCGATGGTGCCCGGCATGTGGGGGTCGGAGGCCCTGGTCTCGCCCGGCTCGGCGTCGATCCGGTAGATGTCCCGCCGGGCGCCCGGCGGGCAGGAGGCGAGCAGGGTCGCGGCGTAGTCGGCCCGCTCGGAGTGGGTGACCGGCCCCTCGCCGGCCCGCACCACCCGGACCACCGGGCGCGGCGGGTCGACCAGTCGGCTGAACGGCACGTCCAGGGCGACGCCGAGCGCCCAGAGCGTCTCGACGCTCGGGTTGCCGGCGCCCGACTCCAGTTGCGAGAGCGTCGATTTGGCGATCCCCGCCCGGCGGGCCAGCTCGGCCATCGAGAGCCCGGCGCGCTCGCGCTCGCGCCGGATCGAGGCCGCGATCAGCTCGATCAGCTCGCCGCCGGAGGCGTTGGCGCCGTTGTTTCCACTCATCCGCGTTCGCTCCACACGTTCAGGCGTTCGCCTTGACGAACGACCCCTGTTCCGTTCACTCTACTGGACATGCGTTCGCTCATCCGAACCCTGGAACGTGCCACCCTGCGCGACATCGCCCTGGTCTGCCTCGCGGACGCCCTGGTCGGCGCCTCGTTCGGGGCGATCTCCGTCTCCGGCGGCCTCCCGCTCTGGGTGCCCGTCGCCATGTCCCTGCTCGTCTTCGCCGGCGGCTCGCAGTTCGCCGCCGTCGGCGTCGTGCTCTCCGGCGGCGGCGCGCTCGCCGCCGTCGTCACCGGCCTCGTCCTCAACGCCCGCCTGCTGCCCTTCGGCTTCACCGTCACCGACGCGCTGGCCGGCCCGCGCTGGCGCCGCCTGCTCGGCGCCCAGTTGCTGACCGACGAGTCCGTCGCCTTCACCCTGCTGCAGCCCGACCCGCGACGGCGCCGGGCGGCGTACTGGGTCTGCGGCCTCGCCCTGTTCGTCATCTGGAACGTCTCCGTCGTGGTCGGCGCCGCCGCCGGCGGGCTGATCGGCGACACCGACGCCCTCGGCCTGGACGCCGCCTTCCCCGCCGTGCTGCTCGCCCTCGTCCTTCCCGCGCTCGGCGACCGCCGCACCCGCCTCGCCGCCCTGGTCGGCGCGGCCGTCGCCGTGGCCGCCACGCCGTACGTCCCGGCGGGCCTGCCGGTCCTGCTCGCCCTCGCCGGACTGCTGTTCGCCGGCCGCCCGGCGCCGACCGCGTCCGCGTCCGGGACCGAGCCCGGGACCGGCCCGGAGAGCGGGACCACGGCGGAGACCGGGACCGCGCCCCTCGCCAAGGAGGCCCACCGATGCCCCTGACCGCCATCCTGCTGCTGGCCGCCGGCACCTACGCGTTCCGCCTCGCCGGCCCGCTGTTCGGCGACCGGCTCACCGTCTCCGACCGCCTGCGCCACCTGCTCGCCGTCGCCGCGGCCGTGCTGCTGGTCGCCCTGGTGGCCACTGGCGCGCTCACCCAGGGCCACGGCTT
Source organism: Kitasatospora sp. NPDC008115 (assembly GCF_042957205.1). Classification (NCBI taxonomy): domain Bacteria; kingdom Bacillati; phylum Actinomycetota; class Actinomycetes; order Kitasatosporales; family Streptomycetaceae; genus Kitasatospora; species Kitasatospora sp. NPDC008115. The sequence continues at coordinate 72,806 of NZ_JBIBHU010000036.1, forward strand.
CGCCGGATGGGCCCGGCCGGCCGGCGTCCTGGTCGCGGGCGTCCTCGCGCTGCGCCGCGCGCCATTCCCGGTCGTGGTGGTCGCGGCCGCCGCGACCACGGCGGTGCTCCGCCTCTGCGGCGTCGACTGACGAGCCGTCCGTCAGCCGGCGCCGCTGCTGTCGCCGTCACCCACGCCGTCGCCCCCGGCCGCCGCGAGCCGCTCCCGCTGCACCTCGGGCCGCTCGCTGTCCCACAGCAGCTCCCACACCTTGAACACGCAGTGGTAGTCCCGCATGCTCCCCTGGGTGATCAGCAGATAGCCGTCGCCGTCGCGCAACAGCCGTCGCCGCCGCCCGTTGAGCGGGTGCTGCGGGGTGTACGCCGGGACGATCCGCCGCAGCTCGGCCAGCGCGTCCTCCCGCGTCCCCTCCACCTCGGCGAGCACCTCGGCGCCCCAGATCCGGTTGTCCCCGATGCCCTCGGTCTCCTGCACGACCACGGCCCACCGGCCCACGGCCACCACCACCCCTCACCCCTCGTCCCGCGCCGACCCGTCCGGCAGCGCCTTGAAGAAGATCGTCGTCCCGCGCGGCACCCCGGCCGGGTCGGTCGCGAAGTCCGGCACCGTGCCGACCCTGGTCCAGCCCGCCGCCGCGTACATCCGCTCGGCGGGGCTGTCCGTCTCGGTGTCCAGCACCAGCGTCCGCAGCCCGCGCTCGCCGGCCGCCGACTCCAGGGCCGCGAGCAGCCGGCCGGCCAGCCCCCGCCCCCGGTCCGCCCGGTGCACCATCAGTTTGGCGACGTCCGCCCGGTGCCGGCCGTTGTCCGTCGCCGCCGGACGCAACTGCACCGTCCCGGCGATCCGGTCCTCCCCGTCCGTCTCGGCCACCCAGACCAGCAGGCGGCCCGCCTCGACGTCCGGGGCCAGCGCCCGCCACCAGCCGGCCGCCGCGGCCCGGTCGAGCGGGGCGAGGAAACCGATCGAGGCCCCGCCGTCGACGGTGTCCGCCATCAGCCCGCCCAGCCGCTCCGCCGCCCCGCCGAGCAGTTCCCGTGCCGACAGCGGCCGGACTGTGTACATGCTCACTCCTTCGTGCCGGGGCCGGTCACGGCCGGGTGCGCCATACTCGCCGGTACTCAACGCCGCGACGGTTCGCACCCGCCGAGACTACAAGGAGCTTCAATGGCGAAGCCGACCAGGATCGACCCCGCCGACCTGCTCGCCGTCGGTGACCTGCTCACCGACGAGGAACGCCTCGTCCGCGACACCGTCCGCCGGTTCGCCGACGACCGGATCCGCCCGCACATCGGCGACTGGTTCGAACGCGGCGTCTTCCCCGCCCGTGAACTGGCCCCCGAACTCGGCGCCCTCGGCGTGCTCGGCATGCACCTCGACGGCTACGGCTGCGCCGGCTCCGGCGCCGTCGCCTACGGGGTGGCCTGCATGGAACTGGAGGCCGCCGACTCCGGCCTGCGCAGCTTCGTCTCCGTCCAGGGCTCGCTGGCCATGCGCGCCATCCACGCCTTCGGCTCCGAGGAGCAGAAGCAGCGCTGGCTGCCCGGCCTCGCCGCCGGCCGGCTGATCGGCTGCTTCGCCCTCACCGAACCGGACTTCGGCTCCGACCCCGCCAACATGCGCACCCGCGCCCGCCGCAAGGGCGCCGGTGAGGGCGCGGACTGGGTGCTGTCCGGTTCCAAGATGTGGATCACCAACGGCGGGATCTCCGACGTCGCGGTCGTCTGGGCGCAGACCGAGGACGGCGTGCGCGGCTTCCTGGTCGAACCCGGCACGCCCGGCTTCACCACCACCGACGTGCCCGGCAAGCTCTCCCTGCGCGCCTCGGTGACCAGCGCACTCGCCTTCGACGACGTCGTGCTGCCCGCCGACGCCGTCCTGCCCGGCGTCACCGGCCTGCGCGGACCGCTGTCCTCCCTCAACGAGGCCCGCTACGGCATCCTCTGGGGCACCGTCGGCGCCGCCCGCGACTGCTACACCGCCGCCCTCGACTACGCCAGGAGCCGCGTCCAGTTCGAGCGCCCGATCGCCGCCTTCCAGCTCACCCAGCAGAAGCTCGTCGAGATGATGCTGGAGGTCGAGAAGGCCTACCTGGTCGCGCTGCGCATCGGCCGGCTCAAGGACGAGGGCGCGGCCCGTCCGGCGCACATCAGCTTCGGCAAGCTCAACAACGTCCGCGCCGCCCTGGAGATCGCCCGCAGCGCCCGCACCGTGCTCGGCGCCAACGGCATCACCACCGCCTACCCGGTCCTGCGGCACGCCAACAACCTGGAGTCGGTGCTCACCTACGAGGGCACCAGCGAGATCCACACCCTCGTCCTCGGCGAGGCCATCACCGGCGAGTCCGCCTACCGCTGACCCGCCCCGACCCGTTCCCGACCTCCTCGCACCACCGAAAACCGGTACCGCCGCCGGGCCGTTCATGGCTACCGTCCTCCCCATGAACGGCCCGACGACCCAGCCCACGACCACCCCCGCCACCACGACGCTCTGGCGGCCGACCGGCCCCGAGGAGCTGGCCCTCGTCGAGGCCGCCGACTGGCGCGCCTGGCCGCCGCGCCTGCCCGATCAGCCGATCTTCTACCCGGTGCTGAACGAGGACTACGCGATCCGCATCGCCCGCGACTGGAACGTCCCCGCCTCCGGCGTCGGCTACGTCACCCGCTTCGAGGTCGACACCGCCTTCCTCGCCCGCTACCCCGTGCGCCGCGCCGGCGGCCGCACCATCCTCGAACTCTGGGTCCCCGCCGAGGAACTGCCCGAGTTCAACCGGCACCTGGTCGGCCGCATCGAGGTGGTCCACGAGTTCCGGCCCCGGCCGTGACGGGCGCGGCCCGGGTCGGCGCGGCCGGAGCGGCTCCCGCCGAGGCCGCCCCGGTCCTGCTGACCTCGGCCCAGGCCACCAGCACCACCGCGCTGCTCACCGCGGCCGCCGCCGCCCGCGGCCTGGCCACCGCCGTCCTGACCGGCCCCGACACCGTCAACCGGCTGGCCGGCCGGCCCGTCCACTGGTACGGCGGACCACTCGCCGCCGCCCGGATCGCCGACCCTCTCGCGCTGGCCCCGCTCGAACCGGCCGACGACTGGCTCGCCACCCTGCCCGAGGAGTTCACCGGACGCCGCATCGAACTCACCACCCTCGCCGAGGCGTGGACGCTGCGCCGCCCGGCCTTCGTCAAACCGCCCGCCGACAAGTCGCTCCCGCCCGCCGTCTACGCCGACGGCGACCGCCTGCCGCGCACCGGCGAGCGGATCGGCCCGGACACCCCCGTCCTGGTCAGCGACCCGGTGACGTTCGGCGCGGAGTACCGGCTCTTCGTCCTCGACGGCGCCGTGCGCACCGGCAGCCGCTACGCCCGCTTCGGCCGGCTCGACCCCGGACCGCTCACCCCGGCGGCCGTCGCCTTCGCACGGCGGCTGCTCGCCGCCGTCGGAGCGAGCCTGCCCAGTGCCGTCGCCCTCGACGTCGGCACGCTGCTCGACCCGTACGACCCCGGTGAGCGGTGGGCCGTGGTCGAGGCCAACCTGCCGTGGTTCGCCCACTGCTACGCCGCCGACCCGGCGCGCGTCCTGGACGTCGTGCTGCGCGCCGCCGGCCCGGCCGCCGCGGTGCGGGCCGACGACCGCCGCTTCGTGCGCTCCGCCGCAGGCCACCGGCCGTAGCGGGGAGTCCGGACGCCGGTCCTGGCGGGGGAGTCCGGACGCCGCCCGGCCATCCCGGCTTCCCCTCCAGGACACCTGACGGTCCGGCGGGGCGTGAAGCATGGCGCGGTCGCCGCCGCCCGCCCACCCCGGTGCGGGCGGGCGGGCGCCCGCACCGTGAAAGGAACCGCCCCCTCATGTCCACACCGCCGCTGCCGCACCCCCGGGTCCTCGTCGTCGGGATCGACGGCGTCCGGTACGACCTGCTGGAGCTGGTCCCGATGCCGAGGCTCGCGGAGGTCGCCGAGGCCGGCTTCCTGGCGCCCGTGACGGTCGCGGACTCCACGCCCACCATGTCCGGCCCCTGCTGGGCCACCATCGTCACCGGCGTCGAGCCCGCCAAGCACGGCGTGTGGGGCAACCACCTGGGCGGCAACCGGCTCGACGTCTTCCCCGACTTCACCACCCGGCTGGCCCGCGGCGACCGGCGCCGCACCTTCGCCGCCGCCGGCTGGGACCCGCTGGTCCTCGCCGAGTCCGGCGGGCCGCTGTTCCGCGCCCCCGGCCGGCTCTGCTACGTCGCCCCCGCCGAGGACACCCCCGAGGCCTGGGAGGACGTCGACGAGGAGATCACCCGGGAGGCCGTCGACGTCCTGCGCGACACCGACCCCGAGGCGTCCTTCGTCTACCTCGGCGCCGTCGACGAGACCGCCCACTTCCTCGGCTGCGGCGAGGAGTACCGCGCCGCGATGCGGGCAGCCGACGAGCGCCTCGGCCGGCTGCTGGACGCGCTGCGCGCCCGGCCCGGCTACGCCGACGAGGCCTGGACGGTCATCGTCGTCACCGACCACGGCCACGTCGACACCGGCGGCCACGGCGGACGCACCCTTGAGGAGCGCACCGCCTGGGTCGCCTGCGCCGGACCCGGCATCCCCGCCGCCCCGCCCGTCGGCGAGATCCGCCACCCCGACGTCGCCGCCCAGGTCTACGCCTCGCTGGGCCGCCCGATCGACCCGCACTGGACCCTGGACGGCCGGCCCTTCCCGCTCGCCGTCCCCGCCCCCGCGGCGTTCTGACACCCGGCGCACAAGGGCCCGGCAGTATCCGGCGACCGGGTGGCCGCCGCACCCGCCGGCACCCGGGCGGGTGCGGCCGGGCTGCGCCCAGGGCCGGAGCGGGCCAGGCTCGACCAGGGGGAACCCCGAGACCGGCCGGGCGCGCGTACGCCTCAAGGCGGAGGGCCCACCCCCCAAGGACGGCGGAAGGTCAGGACCTGGCGACGACGATCCGGCACCCCGGCGGGCACCAGGATGGAGCCGGACCGGGAAACCGGCCCCGGCCCGGCACCGGGGAGACGGGCGCCGGGAGACGGACGCCGGACGCGGGACGCACGGCGACACCACACGGGAGAGGACAGGCGGGCATGAACGGCATCGCGGGCAGGATCGCACTCGGAGTGGCGGGCACCGGCATGGCCGTGGCCGTCGCCGCGGTGGTGGCGGGGCCGAGGGTCGCCGAGTGGTACGACGGCCGGCACCAGGAGCAGTCCAGCTACGCCAGCGGCAGCGCGGCCAAGGCCGACCACCGCGCCGTGCCGGCCTGGCTGCCCGACAACGCCTCCTCCGTCCGCTACCTGATGTCCACCAGCGGCGACGACCGCCTGCTGACCGCCACCCTCCCGGAAGGGCGGCTGCCCGCCGGCTGCCGGACCGGCGAACCCGGCAAGGGCAGCCACCCGGCGCCGGTCTCGCTCAGGGCAGGCTGGTTCCCGGAGGGCATCACCGCCAGGGCCACCGGCACCTGCGGCCACTACCGCGTCGCGCTGAGCGGCAACCAGCTCTACGCCTGGCAGGACGGCGCCGCCGTCCAGGCCGCCCTGCGGGCCGAACGGCTCGCACGCTGAGACGCCGTCACCGGGGCCCGGCCGCCCCCCGGCTGTCGGCGGCCCCCGGGGCTGGGGTAGGACGGAGCGGGCACGACCCCCGTGCCCGTTCCGAGAGGAGCCCCATGCCTGGTCCGACCGCCGGCTCTGCCGGTGACACGTCGACCGCCTCCACCACCCCCGCCGACACCACCACCACCACCGGCACCGACCCCGCCACCGCCGGTGTCACCGACCCCGCCGCTGCTGCCGCCGCCGTCACCGCCAAGGAGCAGGCGACCGGCGGCGACACGGTCGGCCGCGCCACCATCGTCGTCCTCGGCGGCCTGGTCGCCCTCGGCCCGCTCACCACCGACCTCTACCTGCCCGGCCTGCCCGCGATCGCCGACGACCTCGCCGCCGAACCGGCCGCCGTCCAGCTCACCCTCACCTTCTCGATGTTCGGCGTCGCCGCCGGCCAGCTGCTCTTCGGACCGCTCAGCGACCGCTTCGGCCGCCGCCCGCCGCTGCTCGCCGGACTCGTCGTCTACACCCTCGCCAGCGTGGCCTGCGTGGTCGCGCCCAACCTGGCCGTGCTGATCGCCGCCCGCTTCGTCCAGGGCGCCGCGGGCGCCGCCGGACTGGTCATCGGACGCGCCGTCGCCCGCGACCGCTTCGAGGGCGTCGCGATGATCCGCTTCCTCGCCTCGATCACCCTGATATCCGGCCTCGCCCCGATCCTCGCCCCGCTGTTCGGTGCCCAACTGCTGCGCTTCACCTCCTGGCGCGGCACCTTCGGCGCCCTGGCCGCGCTCGGCCTGCTGCTCACCCTGGTGGCCTTCGGCGCACTGCGCGAAACCCTTCCGGCGTCCGCCCGGCGCGGCGGCGGCCTGGCCACCACCCTGCGCACCATGGGCGGGCTGCTGCGTGACGTGCCGTTCCTCGGCCTGCTGCTGACCAGCACCTTCGCCTTCGGCGCGCTGTTCGGCTACATCAGCGGCTCCTCGGTGGTGCTTCAGCACGTCTACCACGTGTCGCCGCAGACCTACAGCCTGCTGTTCGGGCTCAACTCGGTGGCCATCGTGGCGTCCACCCAGGTGAACGGGCGGCTGCTCGCGCCCCGGTTCTCCGCCGCCACGCTGATGCGGGCCGGCCTGGCGGTGCTGATCGCCGCAGGAACGTTCCTGTTCCTGGCCACCGCCGTCTGGGACCTCGGACTGGTCGCCTTCTGCGGCTCGCTGTTCGTGATGATGGCCGGGCTCGGCATCGTCCTGCCGAACTCGGCCGCCCGGGCGCTCAGCATGGTCTCGCCGCAGGCCGCCGGTTCCGCCTCCGCCCTCCTCGGCACCGGCAACTTCCTCTGCGGCGCCGTCGTCGCCCCGCTCAGCAGCCTGGGCGGGAACCCGTCGGCGGTACTGCTCGCGGTCGTCGTGCTCGGCTGCGCGCTGCTCGCGGCGGTGTCCTACCTGCTGCTCCTGCGGCCGGGCAGGCCGGGACGGACGGGGCGCACGGCCCCGGAGCCGGCCGCCGCGTAGTCGGCCGCCTCCCCGACGGGCCCGCCGAACGGGTTGCCGGGCGGACCTCCGAACGGGCCCCGCCCGGGGGGGGGGGGGGGGGGGGGGGGGGGGGGCCCCCGGGGGGGGGGGGGGGGGGGGGGGGGGGGCAGGGCGGCGAGGCTGGTGGCGGTGCAGAGGTTCATGGCGGTGGCG
>NZ_JBIBHU010000037.1:0-77051 GCF_042957205.1 Kitasatospora sp. NPDC008115
TAGGGGGCAAGCGGTACACCGCGTTGGCCGTGCGGTGTGCCGCTTTGGGGCCGCTCGTCGGTGGTGGGGTCTAGGGTGCGGTGCCGTGGACGCTGCTGATCTTGATCGTCAGGCCAGGACTCTGTCCGGCTGTATCCCGCCCGAGTTCGTTGCGCAGATCCTTGAGCGTGGCCACGAACACGAGGTGGCGTTGCAGGCCAGCCAGGGCGAGTGGTTCTGCGCACGGGCATGGGCCCAACTTCTTGGCGAGCGCGGCCGGCGGGACGACGCGCTGGCAGTGCTGGCTCCGTACCTCGCCACCGGATGGTGGCCGGCCGCCCGGGCCCAGGCGGAGCTGTTGGAGAGCTGGGGCGGGGCCCAGGAGGCGATCGCACTGGCCCGGCCGTACGCAGCGGCCGGGGGAAAGGCGCTGGAGTTCTTCGCGCGCCTGCTGGCCCGGCACGGGGGTGCCGCGGAGGCGTATCAGCTGTTGCGACCTGGGGTCGAGGACTGGGTCCTTGCCACCGCCCTGGTCGACGTCGCCGAACTCGCCGGCCTGGACGAAGAAGCCGCCCGCCTGCTGTCCGGGCACATCCCGGCCGACCACCGCTGCGATTCCCCGTGGTGTTGCCGCGGCGTCCTGGACGCCGATACCGCACTCGGTCTGCTTGCCCGGATCCGGGAGCGCCAAGGCCGCACCGATGAAGCGATCGCCCTGCTGCACACGCGGCGCATCACCTCCGTCAACAGCCGTGACCAGCTCGCCGACCTGCTGGCCCGGCACGGCCGGCTCGACGAACTGCGCGAGTACGCGGCCACCGACGTCCACGGGCACGCCACTCAGCGCCTGGCCGAGGTGCTGGAGGTACGCGGTGACGTCGAAGGCGCGGTCGCGCTCTACCGGCGGGCGGACGGGGCCGTGGCGGGTGGCCCGAACGCGGCGTACGACCTCGCGCAGCTCCTGGCCCGGCACGGACGTGGCGGCGAGGCGGTCACCGTGATGCGCGCCCAGGCCGATGTCCGCCCCGGCGACGGCTGGATCCTCCACACACTGGCCGGTCTCTGCCTCGATCAGGGCAGGCCGCAGGACGGCCTGGCGCACCTCGATGGTCTCAAGGCCGCCCGGGGCGGTGAGGAGGAGTGGGACCTGTTCTGGATCCGCCTGCCGCTGATCGCCGCCAGCTCTGGGCCCGACGCGGCGCTCCAGCAGGCATCGGCCCACCCCGAAGGCGACAGCGCGTACGCCGCCGAGCACATCGCCCGGGTGCTGCACGACGCAGGCCGCACCGAGGAGGCCATCGGTCTCCTCGACCGGCACCTCCCGGCCAACCGCGGTGACATGGCCGGCTACTTCATCAGCCTCTACATGACCGACCACGCCGTGGAACTTCTCCAGCAGCACGACCCTCGTCCGACCGGTCAATGGAGTGGCACCTGGTCCAGCGAACCTCCGTTCTGACGGTGCTCCGCATCTCCGCCGGGGCCGGCCCGCCACCGACGCTATCCGCCCGCACGCGCCGCCGTGGCCGTTTCCGCGCGATGTCCCCCGCCCGGAAGCGGGGCACGACCGGCGACCGCCCGGTTCTACGGGATTCCGCCTCGGACGGCGCCCGGCCGGGTCATCATCGCGGCATGGATGACGACCTGACCCCTCCTCCGGGCCACACCGCGCGCCTCGACCAGCTCGCCGCCACGGCCCGCGATCTGCCGGCCGAGGCGCGCGAGCGGATCGAGGCCGCCGCCGCCCAGGTCCGGGAGAACCCGAGCGCGCAGACCGTGGCCGCGCTGCTGGCCGAGCTCAAGGCGGCCGGGCTCGGCGGGTAGCGCACCAGCGACCCGGACGACCGGTCCGCCCGACAGCTCCGGCAGGCCTCGACGCGCTCTCGCCGAGCCGCTGGCCCGGCGGCGGCCGCCCGTGGCCGGGCGGGCGCGGGATGCAGGCGGCCGCGTCCCGAGGAGGCAAGGGGGGTGTTCCGCGGGGCCCGGCCGGTGGGAGGCCAGCAGCGCCGGGGAGGACATGGGCGCGGCTGCTCTGCCCGGCGGCCCGGTGGTGCTGTGGCGGGGCCGCCGTGCCGGGAATGCTAGACCCCGAACGCCGACGTTGGAAGGTCCCTGACCTGGGATTTTTCGGCCGCGAACATGCCATCGCGAAGGTCTCGCCCGGCCGGCCGGGAGAATGAGCCCGACGTGGACAAGGACCAGGCCGCTCCGGTCGACGAAGCGCGGGCCCGGGAACTCACCGAGCAGCTGCGCGCGGCGATCGACGACGTCCGCGCCGCCGTCCTGGTCCTCGCCCGCCGGGTCCGCGCCGCCCACCAGGCCCGGGTCTGGACCGTCCTCGGGCACCCGTCGTGGCCGGCGTACGCGCTCGCCGAGTTCGGGATCGGCCGCTCGACCGCCTACCGGCTGCTCGACCTGGCGGCCGTCGCCGAGGCGATCGAGGACACCGTGCAGACGGAGCTCGGGGTGTCCCACGCGTGGGACAGCACCGACCTGGTCCTGCCGGTGCGCGCGGTCGTCGACCTCAAGGGCCGCACCGCCGAGCTCACCGACCAGCTCACCGACCTGATCGCCGACCGCCTCACCGCCGCCCAGCAGGACGCCGGCGGCGCCGCGCTCCCGGCCGGGAGGGTCGGCGGGATCGTCGCCGCCGCCGTCGCCGAGGTCCGCGCCCTTCCCGACATCCCGGCCGCCGAACTCGAGACCGGGCCCACACCGGACGGCATCACCGCCGAGGCCTGGCGCCGCCACGTCACTACCGGCCGCGACGCGATCTCCCAGCAGCGCGCCGCCCAGCTCGGCATCGGCGCCCTCGCCCTCGAGGTCGCCCCGGCCCACGTCTCCGACCGCCGGGCCGAGGACCACGGCCTGGCCCGCCTCGCGAACGACATCGGCATCACCACCGAGGAGATCCTCGCCTGCCGCCGCTACGCGATCTCCGGAGACGTCCGGGCGATGGAAGGCTGGTAGAACCACAGGCCAGAAGAGGCGGCTAATAGTTTTGCCCCCGCCTCCGAGGGCCTCGGACGGAGGAGGATTTATGAAACCGCCGCAGGTCACGGGTCTGCGGCGGGGGTGGTGGGGCCGGTCAGATCTGCCGGTCCGGGTCGGAGAACGTCAGCCCACCAGGCGAGAGCCGGCGACGGACCGGCACGGGCGCGGCCGCAGTCTCACCGGGCGGCTGGCGGAAGTCGGCGCCCTGCTCGACCGGCAGCAGCCGGCGCCCGCCGGACTGCGCGGGCACCGGAACGTCGACGGCGGACTCGGAGAAGGGCAGCGAAAGCCTGCGGCGGTCAGTCATGATCACCAGTCTCGCAGCCCGGACGCGGCCGGGTAGGCCAGACTGCTATCACCGGTGATAGCAGTCTGACCCTGGCCACCGGCGCCGACGGCCCTACCGAACTCCGTCGATCGACCACTGGACGCGGGCTACCGCGCGAGCAAGTGCCACAGCTGATTCCTGCCCAGCCACAGCGCGCACCTCGTGGTCTGGGCCCTCCAGCGGGGCCGGCCCACGGTGACCGTCGGAACCTACGCAGCTGAGTATCTATACGGATAGAGATCGGTCGCTCACTGAAATAGCCTGCCTTCTGATCGGAGAGCTTCTGGGGAGGGGAACAAGTGGGCCATCTTGAGGTAAATCCGGGTGAGGTGCACAAGTCCGCAGGGGTGGCACGGGCCATTGGCGAGGACTTCACGAAGCCCTACGAGGCGACGATTTCCGCCAGCCACAGGGCTAGCGGCCAGCTGACGGGCTGGTCGGTCGGTAGCAGGCTCGGCCTGGTGGCGAGCAACTGGGCCCCCGTGCTGGCCGGTGTCCGCGACCGTCTCATCAAGACGGCCGACAACCTCGCGGCCACCGCGCAGGCCTATGAGGGCAACGAGAACGCCAACGCCGATGTCTGGCAGAACCGGCGAATCGGCGAAGCGTGGGAGAAGCAGTGAGCAACGATTTCGAGCGGCTGCTTCGATTCGACCCGGCAGGGCTGCATGACGCGGCGAAGGCGTGGCGTGGTCTGGCAAGCGGAGCCGAGTCGGCCGAGAGCAGGCACCGCAGCCAGGTGAACGGCCCGTTGCGACAAGCGGGCTGGAAGGGAAGCGACGCCTCGTACGCGTTCTCCACGATGGGACGCACGGAGCAGACCCTGGGGATCGTACGGGTCGAGTCCGCAGCCGTGGCACTCGTCCTGGACACCGTCGCCGACCGGATCTACCAGGCGCAGACCAATCTGAAGAACGCTGTGCGTCGCGCTGAGGAGTGGGGGCTGTGGATCAGTGCTGACGGATCGGTGAGTCTGCCGCCGCTGAGCAAAGCCGAGCAGAACGAGCCCGAGGCCGATTCCAGTCCCGAGCGCCGGGCGTTGGCCACGCTGCGCGGGGATGTCCAGGAGCGGATCAACAAAGCGCTGGCCGATGCGAAGGAGGCGAGCGACAAGGGTGACCACGCGCTCAGCCGTCTCGATGCCGACGTGCTGACCCAGCCGAGGGTGTTCGGTTCCGCCGCGGAGGCCGCCCGCGATGTGAAGGACATTGCGAAGGACCTCGGCCTCGCCGAGCCGTACATCCCCGACAACCAGGACCCGCAGAAGTCCGCCGACTGGTGGAAGTCCCTGACCCCGGAACAGCAGAACACCTACCTCACGCTCTACCCGGAACGGATCGGCTGGGTGGACGGTCTTCCCACCGATGTACGGGACGAGGCCAACCGGCTGGTCCTCGACCAGCAGCTGGATGCGCTGAAGGCCGGCAACGCGCGTGGGAGCGGCCTGACGGCGGAGGAGTACAACGCCCGTGAGCAGACGCTCATGGCGCTCAAGGAACGGCTCGACCAGCAGGACGGAGCGCCGGAGGACAAGCAGCTCTTCCTGCTCGGTCTCGATGCCGGGGCCTACGGTGGAGACGGCAAGGCGATCGTCGCCATGGGCAACCCTGACAGGGCCGACCATACGGCTCTCATGGTCCCGGGCACGGACACGACGCTCGCCAGCATGCCCGGGCAGATCACGCGTATCAACGCACTGCAGGAAGCCGCGAAGCAGGCGTCCAAGGGGACGGACCAGAAGATCTCAGTGATCTCCTGGCTCGGGTACGACGCACCCGAGGTGGACGGGACCGTCATGACCACGGACCGGGCACAGGGCGCCGCCGAACCGTTGCGGCAGTTCACGAAGGGCGTTCGGGTCGTTCAGGGAGACCACCGCAGCCACCTCACCGTCGACAGCCACAGCTACGGCACGACAGCCGTCGGCGCGGCCGCTGCCGGCGGGGAAGGGCTGGACGCGGACGACATCATCGCCATGGCCAGTCCGGGGATGACCGTCCAGCGCGCGGAGCAGCTCCACATCGACCCGAGCCACTTCTGGACCGGCAGGGTGGGCGACGACATGCTGATCCAGACCGTCTCCGGCCTCACTCTCGGCGACGACCCGATGATCGACGAGTTCGGCGGCAACAACATCAAGACCGACACCTCCGGGCACAGCGGCTACTGGGCCCCGAACAGCCAGAGCCTCCTCAACCAGGGCCGCATCATCGTCGGAGGGACGCCGTCCACGATTCCCAAGGAGCCGGACCTCGTGATACCCCCGCCGTGATCACCAGGAGCCGGGCCGTCCAGGCCCGGCTGTACCGCCCCGCCCCCGTTCCGGCCCCTAGGAAATCCATGCCGTTCGCCCTGCCACGAATCGCCGGGCGTCGCGCTCCGGCGCGACGCCTCGCCGCTGCCGTGGCCGTACTCTGCCTGCCCTTGTTCCTCGGAGGATGCATGACCACGTCCGATCGTGACGCGCCGCTGCCCGTCATGGCCCGTCAAGGCGCCCAGGACTGGGCGCAGCACATGACCGAGTACATGGCCCAGACCGCCGGCATCGCCCTCACCCCCGGCTCAGCGGAACCGTTCTTCAACGACTGTGTCGGCAAGCACGATGAAGTTGCCAAGGACGGCCGGTACACGATGTCCTACGCGGTCTACAGCTCCGTTCCGCTGGAGACCCACCCCGAGGCCGTCCGTAAGATCCGCACAATGCTCGAAGAACAGGGCTTCAAGATCGAGGGCTACCGAGAGACCGCTAACGGGAAGATCTCGCCCCTCCTCGACGCCTCCCAGCCCTCCGGCAACTACCTGATCAGTGTCGAGACCACCACGGGAGGGCTTCTCCTCCTCCGGGTCAACACCACCTGCCTCATGCCTCCCGCGTCGCCCTCTCAGAGCGCCGGCTGACCTTGCAGCAGTGTGCCGGATCCCGGCGAGCCGCTGGTGGCGAGGACACGCGGGATGCCAGGACCCGCAGGTCGCACACTGACACCCCTTACAGGCGCGGGCCCGCCGCAGCCGTGAGGCGTCCCTTCTCCAAACGGGCGGGGGTCCGCGCAGCGGGGGTGTAGCGCAGCGTCGCCGATGGGCGAGCCTCGCCCGCCGAACAAGCAGACCGGCCGGTCCCGGGGCAGAAGGGGGGTGTTCCCCGGGCCCGGTCGGCGGGAGACGCAACAGCGCCGGTCCGAAACGGCCTCGGAGCCGGCGGGGCGGTCGGCGGCAATCACCGCGCGCGGATCGGCCTGGACCCGGCGGGCAACGGCGTTGCGTCCTGGGGGTCGGCGAGGTCGGCGGACAACGGCGAGGGGCAGGTCCACGCACTCGCCCAACCGCGGTGCGCAGGGAGCGCGCGGCCCAGCACGCCCGCGTGCTCGGTGGTGCCGCAGTCCCTCGCACGGCAACGCCCGGCGGGCTGGTTCCAGTGTCCCGCGTGGCGGCCCGAACCGGTGGGTCAGACGGCGACCAGGTTCGGACGGCCCGCCGCCCTGGGCGGCTGCTTGCGGTAGAGCGGTGCGGCGATGTCCGGCAGTCGGCCTTCGCGGACGTCGACGGCGGCCAGGCGGAGGGCGTCCTCCATCTCGGCCTGTGAGGAGTACTTGGCGATGAACGGGTGCAGCCGGTAGCTGTGTCCGCGGCCGTCTCCGCTGCGGATGACCAGGTTGCGGGCGACGAGGCACTTCATGCCGCGGCTGACCGCCGATTCCGCAAGGCCGAGGCGCTCGGCCATGTCGACCTGGCTGTGCCGGACATCGCCACCGGGAAGTTGCAGCTCGGACATGATGCCGAGCACGGCGATCGCGGACGGGGTGAGCTTCAGCCGGGGGATCATGCCGAGCACGCCGGAAGGGGTGATCTCCATGGGTGCCTCCTCAGCTTTCGCGGGCGAAGTCGTCGGGCCCGATCGTATCGGGGAACTCGGAGGCGAGCTTCTCCGCCCGGACAACGGCCAGGACGCCGTTCTGCTCATCACCGTTGCCGCGGAAGCACAGCCTCGGGTTCACGTCGTACTGCCCGCGCTTCTTGTGTCGACGAATGTAGTTCAGCTCGCACAGCCGGCCGATGGCGCTGTTCACACTGCTGCGCGCCACGCCGAGCTCGGTTGCCATCTCGACCTGGGTCTGGATGATCTGGCCTCGGTTCTGGGAGCCCATCATGTGCAGCAGTACTGCGACCTCGACCGGGCTGAGCCGGTGGGCCACGATGCACCGTGCCAGCACCTTCGCCAGGAACCAGTTGCTCGTCAGGGAGTAGCCCATCGAGCCGGCCATGTCGTGCGTGGCACGGCGCGGCCGGAACTTGACGGTGACTTCCTCGACCGACGGTGCTGCGGCCTGGGTGGCGATGTCCATCGCGAGCTGTTCGCCGAAGCGGTCGAGCATGCTGACCAGTTCGGGCTCGGCAGCGGGGCGGACCGGCCGGGTCCTGGGTCCCGTGCCGGCGGGCGCGGTCCGTCGTTCTGCTCGCACGCGGTCCTCCATCGAACGGTCTGGTCGGCAGGACACTACAGGAACTTGCAGATGGCTCGAAGATTCGATGCGGCGAGTCGCAAGTCTTGTCCGCCAGATCCGACACCTTCTGCAGAGAGCCTGGAGGCGCCGCTCTCGCCTGGCGGGAATCTTGCATGTGGCAGCAAGTTCCTCCCGTTCCGCGAACGACCATCCGAACGCGTCCGGCGGCGTGTCGAAAAGTTGGGACCCACCGCAACCAATCTTGCGGGCCATAGCAAGTTTCTGTCGCGTACTGGAGACACAACCACGGGAAGTGTCCCGAGTCCGGGACACTTCCCGTGACCCCCGGATTCGGCCGACTCCAATCGCCCCCTGTGGAAAACTTTCACCTACATGCAAATTTGCCAGTGCACTGTCCCGGATCACCGGGCACAACTTCGCGCTCAGTGTCCGGTAGGACCAGACACTGAGCTTTACAAACCAGCAGGTCAAAGGGCATTTCAACCTCGCAGCCTCTTACTAAAGAGGGACCGCCCCGAACGTTTCCCTCCTCTTCCTAGCACTGCGGTTCGATGGGGATGCACGAGCAACTGGAGGACCTCGGTTGGCACTCCCAGGTCGTGGAGGTTCACAGCATCGTGTTCGTCAGGTGGGTGGTGGCGTCGGCAACCACTCAGTGGCGGGCAGGCCGGGCCAATCAGGGCAGGCCGGTTCGGCAGGCAGCCGAACCGGGCCGGGGACTGTTGACCTTCACCGAGGGCAACTGCCCAGGCCGGACCGTCCACGGTCCGGCCGGTGCGGCGACGGGCCGACGGTGGGGCCGGCTACGGCCCTGACGGCGGATCCGGCGGCGCAGGGCAGGCGGCAGTGGATGGTCCAGCGCATCCGGGCGCTGGCCAGGGTGCGGTAGCGGAGCGCGCCGCGCCCAGCCACCCGGTCCGCGGCAAGCCGCGACGTCGTTGCGGTTGCCGCCGGGTCCCGGTGCGCCGGCGGACACCGACCGCAACCGACCAATCTTCCAGGGTGCTGCCGGGTGCGGTCGTCAGGGTGGGAGGAGCACACTCGATCGGGAATACACTGGACACCTGATCTGCTGATCTGTGGTGTCCAGAGATTCAAGATTGACGTTGAGGGTGGCCCAGCCCAGCCGAACCATCCAGATCGACGACGAGGTGTTCGCCTATCTCCAGCGGCACAGCGAGCCCCTGGTGGACACGCCGAACGACGTGCTTCGGCGCTTGCTGCTCGACGGCGAGCGGCCGGCATCCGATCCTGCGGGTTCGCGCCCCACCGGTGCGCTGATGCCGCTGATCGAGGCCGGGCTTGTGCGGCCCGGCGATCAGCTGCGGCACACCCAGAGCCGGCTGAAGTTCACCTACACCGCCACCGTCACCGCCGACGGCTGGATCGACATCCCCGACGGGCGGACGTTCCGGCTGCCCTCCCCCGCGCTCAAGGCCCAGGTCGGCTACGACGTGTCCGGCTGGGCGCAGTACGTCCACGTCCCCAGCGGCGCCACGCTCGCCGAGCTCCGCGAGCGGCTGGCAGCCGGTCACCCCTGAGAACGGACGGCAGGGCAGAGCGGACAAGGCCGTCGGATCGGGCAGAGCGATGAAGAGGGAGCACGTGGGGCTTTCGGAGGCGGAGAGCCTCGCCGTGCTGGAAGGAGTGGTCCTTCCGGCGGCCACCGCCGGGGCGGTGGCCCAGGAACAACCGGTGGTGGTGCTCGTGGCGGGGCAGCCCGGCAGCGGCAAGACCACCCTCGGGGACCTGCTGCACGCCGTCCTCGACGTGCGGGGCGGGGCGGTGCGGATCGGCGCCGACCTGTACAAGGCCGCGCACCGGCACTACCCGGTGCTGCTGGACGAGGACGTGCGCACCGCCGGCGCCGGCGTGCGGGCGGACACCCGCCGCTGGCAGGCCGCCGTGGAGGAGCGGGTGCGCGAGGGCCGCCTCGACGCGCTGGTGGAGACCGCGCTCGCCGACGCCGACGAGGTGCGCGCGCAGGCTGCGGCGTATCGGGCGGCCGGGTACCGGATCGAGGTGGTGGCGCTGGCCTGCGCCGAGGCGTGGAGCCAACTGGGCGTCCTCGCCCGCTACACCGAGCAGACGCTGGCGACCGGGGCGGGCCGGTACGTGTCCTGGGAGAACCACGACGCGTGCGCGGCCGCGCTCGTCGCCACCCTGCGGGTGGTCGAGGAGGAGAGGCTGGCCGACCGCGTCACCGTGGTGCGGCGCGGCCTGGTCCCGCTGTACGGCAACGACCTCGTCGGCGGTGCCTGGGCGAAGGCGCCGGGCGCGGCGCGGGCGGTGAAGTTGGAGCGGGCCCGCTGGTGGGACGCCGTAGAGAGCGAGGGCTTCCAGCGCGAGCTGTCCCGCACCGAGCGGGCGCTGGTCCGGGCCGAGGAACTGGTTCCGGCCGACCGCGTGCTGGCGGTGGCCCGCGACGCGCGCCGGGCCACCGCGCTGTCCGAGCCGGTGCGCCGGATCGCGCAGGCCCTGCGCCGGCCGCCGGGCGTCGACTTCCACCGGCTGTCCCCGGCCGAGCACCGCGAGATCTTCGACCTCGACATCGCGCCGATGATCCTTAGCGGCACGGTCACCCGGGAGCGGCCGGTGGCGGTGTTCGTGGTGGGCCAGCCCGGCGCGGGCAAGAGCGACGTCGCCCTGATGGTCACGCGCGCGATGCGCCCGGGCGCGGTCCACCTCGTCGGCGACGACCTCAAGATGATGCACCCGGACTACTACGACCTGCTGCGGTGCGAGGCGCGTGACGCGGGGGCCGCGATCCGCACGGACTACAAGGCCTGGTTCGCCATGGCGCAGGCGTACGTGCGCGAGCGGCGCGGCGACATCGTCGTCGAGACCGCCCCGGGCAGCGCCCGGGAGGTGCTGGCCGGCGCTGAGGCG
The DNA here is from genome assembly GCF_042957205.1 of Kitasatospora sp. NPDC008115. Classification (NCBI taxonomy): domain Bacteria; kingdom Bacillati; phylum Actinomycetota; class Actinomycetes; order Kitasatosporales; family Streptomycetaceae; genus Kitasatospora; species Kitasatospora sp. NPDC008115. Next base: position 10,651 of record NZ_JBIBHU010000037.1, read on the forward strand.
TTTCACCGCGCCGGCTACCGCGTCCAGGTCCTGGCGCTGGCGGTGCGCGCCGCCGACAGCCGCCAGGGCACCGCCCGCCGCTACGCGGACGCGCAGCGCCACGGGATCCCGGCGCGGTTCACCACGGTGGCCGGCCACGACCGGTGCTTCGAGGCGGTGGCCGCCATGGTCGAACAGGCCGTCTCCTCGGACGCGGTGGACGAACTGGTGGTGATGAGCCGTGACGGAGGCGCGCTGTGGCGCCGGGGACGGCCCGGCACACCGGGGTGGGCGCTGGCCGCCGAGCGGAGCCGCCCCTACACCGAGGCGGAGGCGCTGCGCTTCCTCACGGTGCAGGCGTCGGTGCGCCGGGCGCTGCCGCAGCACCGCGCGGAGGTGGAGGGAATCGCGGCGCTCGCCCGCCCGCTCCTGCCGGAGCGTCTGCGGCCCCTGTCGCTGGACGTTCCGCCCGTCGGGCCGCTGCCCGCCGTGCCGGTCGCCTGAGCGCCGGTCAGCTCCCGCCGGCCAGCTCCCGCAGGATCGCCGTGTAGTGGGCGGCCAGGCGGGCGGCCTCCCCGGCGTCCACGCCGTCCTTCAGCCGCTGGAGGTCGGTCATGGCCTGCTGCCGGGCCTCCAGCAGAACGTCCAGGGCCGCCGGGTCTGCGCCTTCCCGCGCCGCGCGGCGCAGGTCGCGGATGCCCGAGCTGGACCAGGCCACCACCGCGCGCACGGCCCACACCGCCCGGTCCCACTCGTCGCCCGGCTCCTGCGGGCCGTCGGCGGCCGGCAGGCCGGTGGTCTCGGCGGGGCCGTCCTCGGGACGGGGGTCAGGCACGGTGGCACCACCTCGGGTCGGATCGTCACGGTCGCGGCCAGTCTCACACGCCGCCAGTGCCGCGCCCGCTCGTCCCGGCGGCGGAACGGTCGGTGTCCCGGGCGGTGCTGCCGACGGCCAGTACCGGCGCCGGCGGGCGAGGGCGTAGGTTGATGCCCGGTCAGACACACCGGGGGAGGGCACACATTGGCGCGAGACCTGCGGGCGCTGTTCGGCTCGAACAACCGGGCCCTGGACGCGGACGAGGCGTTCACCAACCGCCAGGCCCAGTGGGCCGCCGTCGCCTCCGCGCTCACCGGCCACCTCGCCCGCATCGCCGCCCCCGGCTTCGACGTCCAAGACCTCGAGGCGTCCCGGTGCAACGTGCTGGTCTTCCACGGGGTCGGCGGCATCGGGAAGTCCACGCTCTCCCGCAAGCTCGAGGCGGCCCTCGCCGACGCGGACCGGCGCCCCGCCCAGTGGGGAGAACCCGCCTGGCCCGACCACCCCCGCCTCCTGCCCGTCCGCGTCGACCTCGCCCGCTCCACCGGCACCGACTTCGAGCACCTGGTCCTCGCCCTGCGCGCCGCCCTGGCCCACCTGGACCGCCCGCTGCCCGCGATCGACCTGGCGCTCGGCCGCTACTGGGAGCACAACCACCCCGGCGAGCCGCTGGAGGACTACCTGCGCCGCGCCGGCCTAGCCGGCCGCGCCGGACGGGCCCTGCCCGGCCAGCTGCAGGCCGCCCTCGGGGAGGCGGCCCAGCAGCTCGGCCTGCCCGGCGCGGTCGGCTCCGCCGTCGGCCAGGTCACCACCGCCGCCGTCCGGGCAGTGCGCGAGCGCCGCGCCGCCGCCCGCGCCCTGGCCGGCTGCCCTCGCCTGGCCGACCTCCTGGAGGCCGAACCGGACCTGGAGGCGCTGTCCTACTACCCGCACCTGCTCGCCTACGAGATCGACCGGCTGCCCGCGAAGAAGGCCGTCGTGCCCGTCGTGCTGCTCGACACCTTCGAGGACACCGGCGACCGCACCAACTGCGACCTGGAACGCCTGATCCAGCGCGTGGTGTGGCTGATGCCGAACGCCCTGTTCGTCGTCACCGGCCGCTCCCGCCTCCAGTGGGCCGACCCCGCGCTGCAGGGCCAGCTCGACTTCACCGGCCCCACCGCCTGGCCCCGCCTCGCCACCGCCTCGAGCCCGCTGCTGCCCGCCGCCCGCACCCCCGATTCGGGCGCCGGCCCGCAGCAGATCCTGATCGGCGACTTCTCCCCCGAGGACTGCGAGGACTACCTCGCCCACCGCCTCACCCTCGACGGCCGGCCCCTCATCCCCGCCGAGACCCGCGACGTCATCACCACCCGCTCCCACGGCCTGCCCCTGTACCTGGACCTCGCCGCCCTGCGCTTCCTCGAGATCCGCCGCACCCGCACCCCCGAGCCCGCCGACTTCGAGCACGACTTCCCCGCCCTCCTCGCCCGCACCCTCCAGGACCTCACCCCCGACGAGCGGCACGTCCTGCGCGCCGCCAGCCTCCTGGACGCCTTCGACCTCCCTCTCGCCACGGCCGCCGCCGGGCTGGACCGGCAGGCCGCCGCCCAGCGTCTGGTCGAGCGGCCCTTCGTCCGCGAGCACGAGGCCGCGCTGTGGCCTTACCACCTGCACGCCGTGGTGCGCTCCACGATCCGCCGGGCGGACGACCGCACCGACGACCGCTGGACCCCGGATGACTGGCAGCACGCCGCCGCCCGTGCCCTGGACGCGCTCGGCGGCCAGTGGACCGCCGGACGCGACGCCCGCGGGCGGGCGTTTCTCACCGGCTGCCTGCGCCAGGGCCTCGCCCTGGCTCGCGACCACCGGCTCGACATCGGCTGGCTCGCCGACGCCGCCTGGGCCTACGTCTCCGACTCGGTGTGGGAACCGATCACCCCGCCCCCCGCCGACTCCTCGGCCGCCCCGGGCGCCCCGGCCGGGCAGGCCGCCGCTGGCGGGCCGGACAGCACCGTCGCCGTCCTGGCCACCCCGGCCGACGCCCTGGTCGAGGCCCTGCGCACGCTCGCCGCCCGCCAGCGCGAACACCGCACCCACACCGCCGACCGCCTCACCCGCGTCATCGACAGCCGGCTGCTGCCCGCCGACCTGACCGACCTCGCCCTCTACTACCGGGCCAAGGCCCACCGCGATCTCGGCCGCACCACCGCCTCCCGCCAGGGCATGCAGCAGGTCGCCGCCGGCACCACCCGTCTCGCCCCCGCCGCCCGCCGGGGCCTGGCCCACCTCGCCCGCCTCGACGGCGACTTCCCCACCGCACTCGCCGCCGCGCAGAACCTCGGCTGGGCCGGCCGCCAGCACCGCGTCCTCGGCGACCTGTGGTGGGTCCACGGCGAGATGGACCAGGCCGCCGCCGCCTACGAAGCCGCCCGCACCGACGCCGAACACCACGGTGTCGCCGGCGAGCGCGCCACCTCCCAGGCCCAGCTCACCTTCGTCCGCGCCTTCACCGACCCCCAGGCAGCCGACGACGACCTCCACCTCGCCGAACAGCTCCTCACCGGCCTCGACCTGCGCGCCACCACCCTCACCACCCGCATCGCCGCCCTCATCCGCGACGCCGGAACCCCCGGCGACACCATCCCCGAACTCGCCGACGTCCTCGGCGCCGAGGTCCGCACCTCCGGCGTCCGCGCCGCCGAGGCCACGCTCGCCCTCGCCCTGTGCTTCCACCACGCCGTCCTCGACGACCCCGACGACCAGACCGCCCTCGCGATCGCGATCCGCGACCTCGACCACCTCACCCGCGGCCGCGACTACGCCTACTACACCGACATCGCGACCTTCATGGCCGGCCAAGAACTCAGCTTCCCCTCCCCCGCCCGCTGGTACGACGGCCCCGACCAGGTCCGCGACCGCTGGCGCACCCTCGTCACCGCCCGCCAGGAACGGCTACGCGGTACCGCACGCTAGAGAAGGCCCGGCACTCGACACCCCGGCGGAGAAGCGGGAAGGCCATGACGGGCCCGGCACGGCGACCGGCCGGCACCGGATACCGTGGTGCCCAGAGGCAGAGGCAGGAGGAAACCCATGAGCGTCCAACCCGTCTACCACCCCCCGCAGCCACGCGTGCCCCGCACCCCCGACGGCATCGCCGCCGCACTGCAGGGCGGCCGCCGCATGGAGTTCTACCGCGAACTCGGCCAGGCCCCCATCGACCAGGCCGAGCAGGTCCTCAACCGCTGGTGGTGCGAAGCGGAGATGGACACCGACCCCGACCAGGACCGCACCATCGCCGCCGCCCGCAACGGCACCCTGCCCACCACCACCATGGCCGATGTCCTACGGCTGCGCCGCGAACGAGGCGGGGACCTGCCCGGTGAGTGACGAAGAACCGGACGACCTGTGGCCGGTCCTGCCCTCCGAAGCCGTCCAGGACGCCCTGTCCGATCCCAGCCTGCCCGTCGACCTGTTCTCCGTGATCGTCGCGCTCACCGTCGCGATCGCCGAGAACCCGTGGCTGCCGGAGAGCAGCGCCCGCGACAGCGCTGGCGACTGGCGCCGGCTCCCGATCCCCCACGGGCGCGGCCTGGTCGAATACGTCATCGACACCCACAACCACGTCGTGCGCCTTACCCGCGTCATCCCCCTCTGACAAGCCACCGCCCCCAGAGGCCGGGCTGGCTGTGAGGGTCCTCCGGAATGGTCAGACCCAGGCGTGGAAACCGGGTCCTCGCCGCCCGGGAGCCGACGCCTCGCTCCCCCAGCCCCCAGCCGGCTCAGGACCACGGACGCCGCGACGCCGGTGGCGGTGCCGGCCTGGACGGCGGCGTGGATCCGGTCGCCCTCCGGGTCCCGGTAGAGCTCAGCACGAAGCCACCAGCGGCGCAGGACGCCGCCGATCGTCCCGTCATCGGCCCCCATCTCCCGGTAGAGCTACATCCGCTGCGCGGAAGGCAGGGCCTCGGCCACGACGTCCTGGGTACGCGGGATGGGCTGGCGGCCGTCGTGGTGGCCGTGCACGGGCTGCGCGCTCAACCGTTCCTCCGGAAGTCTCGTGCGGACGGGACCGGCACCAGTGTCCCCCCGGCCGGTAGTCGGCCCCGCGTTCATCGGGGAGCGGCGGCCCGGGGCGGGCGTCGCACCTGCCGGCTGAGGTTGATCAGGACCTCGCCGTAGCCGTTGTCGTCGAGGAACCTGCGCAGCAGCCGCCAGTCGAAGCGGGCTCACGGGGCAGGCGTGGGTTCCGGTGCCGCGTCCCACCAGCTGGCGTCAAACAGGATCGCGGCGACCGGTCTGGCCATGACGTCTTCCTTCAGGCGGTTGGTGGGGACACTGTTGGCGGCTTGCGGGAGCTTTCCGGAGTCCTGCGGTTGGTCGGGTCCCCGGTGCATCGACGCGATGCCAGCGCCGACGGGTGGTTCGCGCACGTCGTCTCCGGGCTGAAGCGTGGGGGTTTCGCGGACGGCGCGTTGGCGGCCGTGGCAGGATGGCGCGAGCACCACGTTCGGGGAGGATTCGGTGACGCTGCGTCGGGATCAGTGGTTCGTATTGGAGGTTCTGGCAGCTCAGGGCAGTATCTGGGTGTCGAACGTACGACCGCCTCAGGCCCGCAGTAGTCCCGGCACCATCGCGCAGGTCCTGGCCGAGCACGGCCTGTGCGAACTCGCTCCCGACGATATCCTCGACACCCTTGTCGCCGACGGCGCGCGTCCGGACTGGGCGGCGCGGATCACGGCCCTCGGCCGGACCGCCCTGACCTACCGGGCCCTCCAGCAGAACCCGACGCCCCAGCCGGACCCGGAACTGGACCCGCTCGAGATCGACCTCTGCGGCTCCGCCATGGACGTCTTGCGCGCTGCCCTGGTCGCTGCTGAAGCCGGCACACTCCCCGGAGTCGACGATGCGAGGCTGCGTGCCGCTCTGGCCGGAGCCAGATCGGTCCCCGGATCGCTGCGGCACACCATGACCCCGGCGCCGGAGGAACTGCTGGCGGTCTTGTCCGTTCTCCATCTGGAGTCTCTGGTCCGGGACGCCAGTGGCTACCACCACCTCCTGCGGCAGCTACCCGGCGACCTGGCCACATGGCGGGCGCTGACAACGGTGCCAGCACAAATCGGCTGCTGAACCGGATCACCCGAAATCCCCTCGATCAGTCGGCGGCGCAGTGCCTTGGTCTCGACCAGGACGGCGAGGGCTTCGGCTTCGGCGGTGCTGCGGACCATGTCGGCGAGCTTGTGGAGGCAGTCCCGGCCGCCGGCCCTCGCCAACAGGCCCTGCTCGCTCACGCTTCTCCACCTCGCTGCCGCCGCGATGTGGCCCGGGCCGGGGCCGACACGGCCGGGGAGAAAGTCCTCCCCGGCCGGCACGAATTCAGGAGAACATATGGAAATCATCGTTTCCGGACTGCTGGCTGTCGGCCGCGGCTTCATTGCGGTCCTGAACTGGATCAACACCATTGAGGGAGTCAAGATCCTCTCCAAGGAGATCAAGAAGACCAGGGAGAAGTAACCGCCGCCGAGTCGCAGTCCCTGACGCGCGGTGGGGTGCCCGGAAACGGGCGCCCCACCGCGCATCCATGTCCCCGAGCCCGTGCCTGGACGGCGGCACGCCGGTGACGGTCAACGCCACCGCGGCGCTGAGTGCCCTCCCCATGAGCGTGAGGGGCAGCCGCATCCGCAACACGGCCGTGGACGGCTGACCGTCCTCCCCGCAGGTGCGGGACCGCCTTCTCGAGCGCCTCGCCGAGGTGGCCACCCCAGCCGGCCCGACCCCGAGCGAGCTCAGCGCCGAACCTGGCAGACCCCTGCCCCGGACCGTCCGATCAGCACCTGACTCCACCGACCGAAAGTGCTGCTGACATGCGCCCAGACCTCTTCACCGTCGACCTCCCCGGCCCGGGACGACTGAGTACCATGGCCAGACCTCGTGGCAATGACTGGCTTGAAGACGAGATGGCCGCGCTGAGGAAATGCGGCGTCGACATCCTGGTCTGCGCGCTCACCGAACCCGAACTCGACGAACTCGGCCTCGCAGACGAACGCCGGACAGCTGCAGCAGCCGGGCTGTATACGAGCGAAACCTGGGTAGGTACGGTGACAAGCTCGGGCCCAGCATCGAATTGCTACGAGCACGTGGCAAATCGTGGGAGGACATCATCGAGAGTGCGGCGCGGACCGGCGGCCAAGACCTCGGACTGGGGAAGAGGTAGTGATGCTCATCGCATCCTTCAGCACCTTCGGCCTGGCAGCCGACTTCGACCCCCCGTTCAGCCGGAGGAGCCCTGAAAGGACAGCCAGTCCCACCGACGCGCCGCATGGCCACTACGGCGAGCTCGCCGACACCAGCGTTGTCCTTTACCGGGAAGCGGACGGGCTCCGACTTCGGGTAGGCGAGAAAGCGGTCCGGCTCGACGGAGGCGTTGACGCCCACCATCGTGTGGTCGGATCCGATTGTGTTCTGACCGTAGGGCAGAACACCGAGCTGCACTATCCGGTCCCGCCCGAGTGGTACGGCCTCAAGGACGACTTGACACCGTTCGTCGAGGCCGAGCACTTCGACCTCGGTCTGTTCATAGCGAACGTGGTCCGCGATCCCGAACGGGCGGCGCGGATCTACCGCTGACATGCCGGTGCGGTGAACACCGGGCTGGTGGCCCGCCTCCTCTCGGAGCGGGCCACCAGCCCGACACTTTCACCCAGAGTCGGGCCGGGGAGAGCTTGCGGAGGTAGTCCCGGCCGCTGGCCCTCGCCAGCAGGACCTGCTCGGTCAGCTTCCCGGCAATCTTGATCGGGTCGGTGGGATCGTCGGCGTACAGCTCCAGCACCGCGTTGTAGATGAGCTCGTGGGCCGGGCGATAGAAGCTGGATGAGCGCAAGGTCTCCACGACGTCGGCGATGGCGTCCTTCGAGAGCATCGTCGCGCCGAGGAGCAGCTGCTCGGCACGCAGGTCGTGGGGCACCTCGAAGGCCGGGCCGCCGGCGCCGGGTTCCTGCTCGCTCACGCTTCTCCACCTCGCTGCTGCCGCAATGCGGCCAGGGCTGACGAACGGGTTGTCGCGGCCACCCTGCCGCCCCCACCGACCGGTGGTCCTGACTCTCCCCGAACGGGCGACACTGTCGCGGATCACGCCGCGCCGGTCCGCAGCGGAGCCGGGCGGGCGGTGTGAAGCGGGATCGCTCCGGCCCGGGTGGTGCGGGCGACGGCGAGCGCGGCGTGGTGGCGTGCACGTTGCTGATGGCCAAGTCCCGGCACAAGAAGCCGGAGAACGTGCGCCGCTACTTCAAGCCGTCCCCCGAGACGATCTCCGAGCTGACCAGCCTGCTGGCCCCCGGCGACGCACGCCGCTTGATCTCTCCCTGGGCCTCTACGGGCAGCGCGACTCGGCCAGCGCGTGCTGCGCCTCAGGAGTCCGTGAGACCGGGGAGGCGGCCGCCGCTGCCCGGACGGGCCGAGGTGTCAGCCGGGCGATGAGCACGGCCAGGACGAGGCCGAGCGCGGCGGCGAGTGCGGTCCATGCCGGCAGTGCGCCGGCGCTGATGCCTGCGGCGAGCAGGGCACTGCCGGCCGCCGATCCTGCGGCGGAGCCGAGGTACATCGCGGCCATCTGAAGGGCGACGACGGTCATCGCCTGTTCGGTGCGGTCGCGCGTGAGTGCCTGTTGCAGGACGGGCACGCTGATCCAGCCGCTTGCGCCCCACACCGCGGTGGCGGTCAGCCACGCCGCGGGGTGATCGACGAGCCAGACGACGAGGAAGGAGGCGAGGAGGAACGCGGGGACGATGGGCATCAGCCGGCGGGGCCCCTGTGTGTCGAGGGGTTTGCCGATCAGGCCGGATCCGAGTACGCCGCCGATGCCCCAGGCCCAGACGAGCGCGAAGCCCCAGCCGCCCAGGCCGCGTTCGTCGGCCATCGGCAGGAGGTAGGTGTAGAGGCCGAGGCTGGCCAGGCCCAGGACGAAGGACAGCGTGATGCCCATTGCGATGTGCGGGCTGCGGAGCACGGAACGGGTCCCGGTGCCGCGAGCGGCAGGAAGCTGCGGCAGCGTGCCGGAGCGCAGGGCGAGGGCGACCATGCTCAGGACGCCGATGAGGACGACGAAGCCCATCGTCCCGCGCCATCCCACCTGTTCGCCGATCAGCATGCCCAGCGGCACGCCGGCCACGGTCCCGGTGGACAGTCCGAAGGTCACCAGTGCCATCGCGCGCCCGCGTTCGTGGTCGGCCACGAGCGCTCCGGCGGTCGCCGTGGCAACCGCGGTGAGCACGCCGGCACCGGCGCCCGCCACGACGCGGGAGGCCAGGAAGACGCCGAGGGTGGGGGCCAGTGCGGTGGCGAGGTTGCCGAGGTTGAAGGCGCCGAGCGCGACCAGAAGGGCCGTTCTGGTCGACCGGCCGGCCAGCACACGAGAGAGGAAGGGGCCCGCTGCGGCGTAGGCGGCGGTGAAGGCGGTGACGCCCAGTCCGATCGCGCCGGCTGTGGCGGCCAGGGAGTCGGCCATGTCCGGCAGGACGCCCGCCAGGACGTAGGCGTCGATGCCCAGGGAGACCGCAGCGACGACCAGCGGCCAGATCTTCCCGATCACGCGGCACCCCCCTCGGCTTCGGCCGTGCCCTCGTCCTGGTAACCGGCCAGAACGGTCTTCACCAGGCCCGGGAACCGGGCTTCGAGGTCTTCGGTGCGCAGCCGGATCATGCACTTACGTCCTTCGGCGCGGACGAAGACCACGCCGGATTCACGCAGCAGGCTCGTGTGGTGGGTCAGCGTCGAGCGCGGCAGGTCCGGGCCGAGCTCCAGACTGTCGACCTCTCCGCGCTCGGTGAGGATGCGCAGCATCGTCAGGCGCAGGGGCTCGCTGAACGCAAACAGCACGCGCGGGAGCGCGATGTCGTCCGCGTCGGGATGGTGGTACGTGCGGGCCGCGGCCATCACGTCACTCCAATCGTTCGAGAATTCCCGCACAATATAGTGCGGGAATTCTCGAACGATCAACCCCGGGGCCGGATGGACGGCGGGCCGCTCTCACTCCTCGTCGGAGGCGTCCTTGTCGCGAAGGGGAGGCTGGCCAGAATGACTGTTCAGCGGTGCTCCCGACCGAGCCGGGAGGCGGCGGCTGGGACATGGCCTTCAGGTACACATGTGATGTGACCCCAGGATCACGTCACATGTACGCCCGCTCGTCGACACCCGGGTCCTGGAGCAGGACCGCGGAAGGAGGCTCGGTTCGGCCTGGGGCCGACCGGCGGCCGCTCAGGGCTCGATGTGGACGGTGACGTAGAGGTCGCCGTTGTCGCCGCCGTTGGTTCCGCGTTCGCCCAGGCCGCGGAGCCGGACGCGCTGTCCTTCGCGGAGGCCGGCGGGGAAGCGGACCCGGTGCTCCTGGACGCGCTTGGGAACGAGGCCGATCCCGCGGCACAGCGAGCACCAACCCTTGTCCTGGCGGCGGGGGTCGCCGGCGCAGTCGGGGCAGGTGCTCCGGGCGTTCTGCCGCAGTGGCACGGTCGCGCCATGCCGGGCTTCCTCCTGGCTGAGCGTGATCCGCCAGCGTATCTGGGGTGTGCACATCACACGCTGAGAACAACAGAACCCGCACCGCGCACCGGTGCCTCGCCTTACCCCCTCGCGGCGTATCGCGTCGGATAAGTCTTGGCTATCCGACGCGACGGGACGTCGGGGCGTTTCGGCGACACCCGGCGACAGGCCGGCCCCGATCGGGTGACCGCAGGGCGGCGGCATTGACTCGTTCATATAGACACCGAACTGAGGCTGAATGGATGAGGTGGAGTCCCGCTACGCTCACCCCGTCCATCTGGCATCAGATCAGGTTGGACCTAACGAGCGGGAGCAGCGATGAAGGTTCGCATCGTCCTTGAAGACCCGGCCCCGGAGGACCTCGACCGTCTCCGGGACTTCCTGGCGCCCTACACCCCGACCGTGGAGATCCAGCACGACGACACCTGGACCACCGACCGGATCGAGCGGTATTTCCTGGCCCTGCCGCCCAACGCCCAGCGGATCCTGGAGGAGGCGATCGCCCGCGGCGGCTATGTGGAGGCCGAGGCGCTGCGCGGCGACGACGGGGCGGCCAGCCTCAAGGGGCACTCGGCCGGCCTCAAGCGGGTGCTGGACCGCGGCGTGCGCGAGGGCTGGTGGCCCGATACCATCGCCGCGCCCGTCCAGGCCCAGGGCCCCGGCTTCGGCAAGGTCGTCGGCTACCGGATCACCGCCGACCTGTTCGACGCGTTCAGCGACGCGGTCCTCTCCCTGCCGACCAACCGACGCGCCATCCTCAGCCAGGAGATCACCCAGCGCGGCCCGGGGGTGCCCTGGGACGCCCAGCTCGCCGTCGAGGTCCTCGGCATCCACGGGCTCGACACCACTCCCAAGGGTGCCCGCGCCGTCCTGCGCCACCTCGCCGAGACCGGGCTCATCGTCAAGACCGACCCGAACCGCGCCGTCTACCGACTCGCCGCTGACCAGTAGCCGTCGCCGGGTACCCGGGGTCGCGGCGGGGCGAGCGCGGGGCGGTCGTGCGCCCCGGACCCGGCTGTCGGCGGTTCAGGACGCCGAGGTACTCCTCGCTGCGTGGTCGTGAGCGTGGCCCAGTTGCGGCCTGGGCCGTGGCCACGCGGTGGTGCGCTGAGACCTGCCGGATTGGCCGCGCCGCATATCGAAGCGATATGCGGCCCCCGGTACCGAGCGGTACGCTGAATGCGGCGATAGATTCTGGTCATCGAAACGCGGTCCGGATTGAACCGCGGACCGGGAACGAGATCGGCCGCCGCCCCGGGTTCCGTGCACGGAGGGGGACGGCGGCCTCGCAGGTGACGACGGCTCACAGCCGGGGCGGCTACCCCTGCTGTGAGCCGATCTCAGTCGCCGAGAACTCGCGCGATCCGGGCGGCGATCTCCGCCACGGCTACCCCACCGGCCTTCACCGCGCCGAGGATGAAGGCGTGGTGCTCGCGCACCCGCTCCAGCTCGGCTCCGGCGCGGACGGTTTCGGCGAGGTCGCGCAGTGCCTCGGTGGTGAGATCGGCTTGACGATCCGCATCACCGTTCCCCAAGCCACTCTCGGACCGAGTGCTCATGGGCAACTCCCTTCCCTATGGCGCGGTGTCCGGGCCACCCCGGGCGCCACGTGGCCGCCCGGGATCAGGGAAAGGTGCTGGTGTTCAGGGTAGCGGTCGGTCACCATCTTTGAGTCGCGGAGAAGTGCACAAGGTGACACGGTATGGATGGCATCATGACCCCCTCAGGGCGGCCGCCACCAGCCGCGCGTGACCTCGCCGAGGTCCTTGTGGGTGTGGTGACGGTCCGTCGGCCAGGACTTCACTGACCAGGGATCATGGGGGGATGACGTCTCCCGCCCGCCGGCCGCTCGGCACCGGCCCGCAGCCCGCTGTCCTCACTGTTCCCCAGTCCCCGGCACCAGCCGACCCGGCCTGGCCGCTGCTGCCGGACCCGCCCGGACGGCGACCGCTGTGGAGCGGCCCTCGCGGGTAGGTTCGCGAGGCCATGCAGATGCGCTCGAAGCGGTGCCACGCAGCAGCGCGACGTCCAACAGTGAGGTTCACCATGTGCATCATGGTGTTCTTCAGCATGAGGTGACTCATCTTCTACATGCACACCATGAACGACCTGCGGGAACGAGCTGTTCATGAAGGCCTCGTTCTACGAGGACACCGAGGCCTTGATGGCCATCGAGGCCTCCTTCAGCGCTGTCATGGAGACCGAGACGTCTATGCCGGTGTCCTTGCTATGGTTGGCGGTGAACCATCCCGAGCAAACGCAACTCACTGCTCGGTGTAGTCGACCTCGACAAGCGTCGAGGAGCAGGAACAAGAGAAGAGCGGGACCGCTCCCCTGCAGATGAAGACGGTCCCGCTCCGTGGTTCACTGCTAAGAGACGGCCGGGGCTGCAACCTCGGCCTTCTCGCTGTCTGCGATCACCACGGCCAGTGGTTGAGGCCGAACCCGATGATGGGCCCCGCCACACCGAGCGCTGCGCCCACCCACTTCTTGCGGGCAACCTTCGAGAGGATCCGCTCGATCCGCTCGATCCGCTCGGTCAACCTCTCCAGCCGATTAATGACCGCGTCCAACGACTCGTCGCGGCGCTCCACCGACGATCCCTCCCCACCCTGCGCGGGGTCGGTCTCGTGTCCGTACTCAGGCCCGTGGCCCATGGTGGAGGTCCTCTCTTCCAACTGGTTGTCGCAGCCCCCTGGATGGGGGGCTGAGCGGAAACCCCTGGAGCCGTAAGCGGCACCGGGCGTCCGGCCGGGACGCCCGGCTGGAAGAAGAACTGGGGTCAACTCTACCGGTCAGCACTGCACTCATGGGCAGACAAGAGCCCTAGCACGGTCACCACCGTCCCCACCTGCCGAAACGTCAGCTCAGGGGTACCTGTTCAACGCCCGTGTCGAGACCGGATCCTCCCGCGCAAAGGTCAACGGGCCTGAACATCGGTGAACCCGACCACACGGCCGGGGACGTCGACCAGACCGCCGTCGAGCCCGGCGTCCCGGCCGGGCGCCGGCGGCTGTGGAGCGGCCCGCGCGGATGAGGATGTAGTCGTACCACTCGACCGTCGGCGCGGTGCCCCATCTCACCGCCGCCTGAACAGGCTGCTCCACCAGGAGCGAAGGGGCCAAGGCTCAACCTCGTGCGGGTGCAGGACCCGTCGGCAGTCCTCCGCAAGGCGTCCGACAGCGAGCTCCATCAACCCCTGGTCCTCCCTCGCGAAGCGCAGCTGGCTCGCGGTGAGCTCCTCTCGGTTCCGGCCGGCGGTGACAGCAGCCGTCCAGTCGCTGAGGCGACCGACCACGACCTCGATGTGCATCGCGGCCGACTCAGCGGAGTGGGCGACGGAGTACGGTCCCTCGACCACCACTGCACCGACCGCGCGGGCGACCGCACCGCGTTGCTCCTCCAGGTCCTGGAGCCGGGTCTGGGTCGAGGCGATGGTGAAGCCGCGGCCGTGTCCCGGCGGGCGAGGACAGCGGTCGCGCAGGCCGCGTAGGCCTGGCGTCGCGCCTTCTGTTCCTCCAGGGCTGCGCCTGCCCCTTGCTGGTGGTCCGGGCGACGCCGAGGGTGCCCACGACGCCGATCACCGCCACCGTGACCGTCCCGCCGATGCCCGCCAGGCCGAGCAGTACCGCTGAGTCCATCCGCACAGTGTGCTCGGCCCCGGAGAGCACCTCGTCAACGGGGAGCTGATCCGCACGCCGCCACGCACCGGGGGCGCCGGGAGATCTGCTGGTGCCCCCGGCGCCCGGTCTTCTACTTCGGCGGGGTGGCCACCATCCGGTCCGCCGACCACAGCACGACGGCCTGGGCGACGACGGCCGGGACGGCCAGCAGGCCGAGGCAGACCAGCGCGGCCGTGGGCGCCTCCATGCCGCTGGCCTGGAGACGGAAGCCGATCCAGGCGTCGGCCCCCGCGGCGACCGTCGCCAGGCCGCCGGCGGTCAGCCGCAGCTGGAGACGGCGCGGGCGCGGGACATCCTCGCTGGTCAAAGCGGTGGACTGCTCCGGCCGGGCCTGCGGAGGTGGCCGGACCGTGCGGGCGGTCCGCTGGGCGGGGGGTGGCGCCGTTGGTGCGGGCGGCGGCCATCGCCGCTCGCAGGCCGGCCTGGACCCGGCGGGCGGTCGCGTTGACGTCCTGGTGGTCGGCGAGGTCGGCGGACCCGGCGAGGGCCAGGTCCGCGCACTCGCCCACCGCGGTGCGCAGGGAGCGTGCGGCCCAGCACGACCCGCACAGCCCGCCCACGTGCTCGCTGCCGCAGTCCTCGCACGGCAGGGCCCGGCGGGCAGCCTCGGCGGCCTCGGCTCGCGCCCGCTGCTCGGCCCGGCGGGCGTCGGCCTCGAGGCGCCACTGCTCGGCCCGCTCGCGGTCGACCACCTGCTGCTCGGCGCGCAGCATCGCGTGCCGGTACAGGTGGGCGTCCACGTAGGCGCACCGCTGCTCGCCGGTGGCGTCGGCCGGGAGCTGAGCGGCGGCCTCGAGGACCAGGGACCGGTGCCGGGAGCGGCGGTCGGCGAGCTGCTCGGCGCAGGTCACGCAGGAGGTGCGGGAGTCCAGGCGGAGCCCGTCGTCGCACGCCGGGTGGGTGCAGCCGGCCTGCTGCGGCAGGCCCTTGACCAGCAGCCAGGCGACCGGATCGGTCACCAAGGCGCTGCCGCCCTCGGCATGCAGGCGGTGCCGTAGCCGACCGGCCAGCATCAGGGCAGCCTGTCGTTCTTAGCTGTGCATCAACGACCCTCCCGGCTGATGAATTCATCGTTGACGTGACGGGTGGCGACCCGATGGGCAACGGAGAGCAGTTCTTGGTGCTCGGTGTCCAAGCTCAGCGGTTGATGGGAGCCCTGGCGGACCTGGAAGAAGGCGATCGTCCCCCGTGGGGGCATGGGGTCGCCGCCGATCAGCCGGAGCATCTCGCCGGCGATGTCGTTGAAGCCGTGGACTCCGTTCTCGGCAAGGTCGGTGCAGTAGGCGTTGATGGTGGGCGTGCCGTCTACGAAGATCCGATCGACGCCGGACGGAGCGCCCGCGATTTCCTTCATCCGGTTCACGGTGAGGGTGGTGATCTCGATCTCGCCTTCGGCGGACACCAGGGCGCAGGTCAGAAGAGGGCTGTGATCGTCGGCCGGTTCCCGTTGCGCGATGAAGTCGAGAACGTCGGTTGGGCCTTCGTCAACGGGCGCGGAGTCGCCCTTCGGGAAGGCGTCCTCGAGTTCGTCGTAGAACTCGACCGGTGGGCGTTCCTTGATGCGCTGCTGGAGGCTGCGTAGGGCAGAGTAGTCGGCTTCGGCCTTCTCGATCCGGCGCAGGATGTGCCGACCGATCGGCAGGATGGCCGGCGTGGCCATCCAGTTGGGCAGCTCGTACTCAACGACTGGTCGGTCCTTCGCGTAGCCGACGCCCTTGGCCAGGTTGGTGACGGCGGCGGAGGAGACCATGCCCGGCTTGACCCATGGAGTTCGGGCACCCCACGCCGCAGAGCGGGATACTGCGCTCCATGCGACGGCGACCATCTGCCCGACGGTGAAGCCGGCGTCGAGCGCGTCCCGGGCGGTCTGGAAGGCCTCGGGCAGTCGGTCGTCGGGGATGGGGGCTTCGTTGTACTTGTGAGCGAGGAGTCCAGCGAGGTATCGGACAACGAGATCGGCCTCCAGATCGAGGACCTGGTCCTGCAGCTCGGCGAGCCCGATCTCCTCCTCCAGGATGAATTCCACCGTGTCCCGGGCGATTGTCTGGGCGTCGCCGCCGATGCCGAGCCAGGCCGGCAACCGCCACGGGACCTGGGTCACGTACACACCGGTCACACTGTCTTTGTCGTCGAAGCCGAAGTCGCCCACCGTCGCGGGGAAGGTCGGCACCATCCACCGCTTGTTGTGCAGTTCCTTCAGGGCCTCCACATCGCCGTCCCCGGTGCCGGTGAAGGTGTACTTCGCCGTATTCATGGGGCCCACGGACTCCCTCTCGGCGGACTGCATGATGCCGATGGCCGCCAGCAGTACGAGCGCAGCCCTCGCCGACGGGCTGTCGCTGGCCGCGTCGACCTCTGCCTCCCCCGTCAGCCACTGTGACGCGTTCTTCACACGCCGCTCGGCGCGTTCCTTCTCGACGGCGCGGGCGTGCTCGGCTTCGCGGGCCTGGGCTTCCTTGGATGCGTTGACGCAGTCCAGGCAGTGGTACTTCCCCGTGGTCGGCGTCGTCGGGAACAGGCCGTGGCCCCAGACTCCAACCGCGGCCATCTCCGACCGGGTCGTGACGGTCAGAGGGGACTGGCAGCCGGGGCACGTCACCGTGAGGAGCGAAGCGAACGAGTTCTCCTTCGCGATCTTGGAGGCGCCCGAGCCGATCGCTGAGACGGGGCGGGCCCATACTCCGGGCTCCGCGAACTCCCAGTACGACGCGCAGATCTCGCGCAGTTCCTCCGGGACCTCCGGCGTGATGTGGATCTCGACCAGCGGATTCGTCGCGCTGGGGTACAGGATCCGCTTGCTCTCGACGGCCTTGTCACGTCCCTGTTCGCGGGTCCGCCGACGCTGACGCTTACCCATTCGCACTCCCCTTGTGCCCCAGTGAGGAGGACCACCGTAGCGACATCGGTCCCCGACCGCAGACGACGGTCAGATCGTCACGCACCGGTAATCGACATTCGAACACCGGCGAGCCCCGCTACAGCTGTCTTCCGCAGGGCGATCACGGCCCTGCTCGACTCCGCGGGTGCGGGCGGGGCTGCCGAACGCCCTGAAGGCCGTTCAGGGCCGCTCTCGTGGTGTCTCAGTCGCGGGCCATGGAGGCCAGCCGGGCCATGTGGCCCTGGAAGGCGAGTGGGACGACCCGGCCGGAGGGGCCGGACCGGTTCTTGCTGATGATCGCTTCGACCGTGCCGGCGGCCGGTCCGGTGTCGGTGCCGTCTTCGGCGAGCTCGCGGTGCAATAGGACGATGATGTTGCTGTCCTGCTCGATGGCGCTGGCGTCCTTGAAGTCGGAGACCTTGGGGCGGTCCCGGTTGGCCGCGTTGCGGTTGAACTGGGCGAGCGCGACGACCGGGATCTCGAACTCGCCCGCGATCATCTTGAGGCCGCGGCTGATCTCCCCGACCTCCTGCGCGCGGTTGGCGTTGGCCTTGGTGTTTTCCGGGGTCATTAGCTGGAGGTAGTCGCAGACCAGCATCGCGGGCATGTGGCCACGGGAGGCCATCCAGCGCAGCTTCGCCCGCAGCTTGGACAGGGTCTGGCTGGCGGAGTCGTCCAGGTAGAAGTTGTGGGCGTTGCGCATGACGTCGCTGACTTTGGCGATCTTCGCCCAGTCGTTGTCGTCCAGCTTGTGCTTGACCAGGCGCTCCAGATACACGCCCGACTCGGCGGAGGTCAGGCGGGCCATCAGTTCCTTGCCGCTCATCTCCATGCTGGCGACCAGGACGGGCTTGTTGCGGTGCAGCGCGACGTGCGCGGCGAGGTTCATGCCGAACAGGCTCTTGCCGCCGGCGGTCGCGGCGCCGACCGTCATCAGGTTGCCCGGCAGCAGTTGCACGACGTCGTTGATGTCCGGCCACGGCGTGTCCAGCGCACGCGGGTCCAGGCCCCGCTCCTGGTCGTCGATGAAGTCTTCCCACCGCTCGGCAACCGTCAGCCGCGGCGCAACGTCGGCGGTGCCGGCCACCAACTGCTGGAGTTCGGCCATGGCGGCCTGGACCGCCACGGGCGCCTCGCCCACAGCGGCATAGCCCTGCGAGGCGAGCCGGGTGCCGGTCTTGACCAGCGCGCGCCAGGCCGCGAAGTCGCGAACCGTCCCGGCGTAGTGCCCGGCGTTCGCGGCCGTCGGTACCGCGTTGACGCAGGTGTGAAGGTAGCCGGCGCCGCCGACCCTCTGGAGCTCGCCGCGGGTGGTCAGCTCCCCGGCCACCCGGATCGGGTCGGGTGGGGTGTTGCCGCCGGAGCGGTCGTGCAGGTCGAGGATCGCCCGGTAGATCGTCTCGTGCGCTCCGCGGTAGAAGTCGCCGGGCCCGTTCAGGGTGGCGATGACCTCGCTGATCGCTGCAACGGACAGCATCATCGCGCCCAGCACGGCCTGCTCGGCGTGGTGATCGTTCGGCTGTTCCCGCTCCAGCGCCTGGCGGGCCATCGGAACCGGCAGCGGGTCGTCCTCGGACCCCGGGCCGTAGTCGTCGGCGAAGTCGGTGTCTGCGATGCTCAAGGGTGGAACTCCTGGTCAGTGAGTGATGAGGCAGGTTCCGCAGGGCGGCTGGACCATGCCGGGTCCAGCCGCCCGCTTCGTTGCTGAAGGGTCAGTCGGCGGCCGGACGAGCGGCCGACGGGTTGCACTGCGGGCACGGCTGGAGCCGCAGGAAGCCGGCTTCGTCCCGGCCCTGGATCATCCGGGAGATCGGGTCGCAGTCCGAGATGCCGCAGTGCTGCGCCTGGTCGACGTTGTCCGGCGCGGTCCGGGGACGGGCCACGCTCGGAGCGTTCCGGTCGCGCAGCACGACGTGCCGTGCGCGCAGCTTGTCGATCCGGGCCCCGATGGCGGAGGACGGGTCCTTGAGCCCGCCGGCCGTGCGGTGGGTCAGGTCGTAGACCAGGACGTCGTCCGGCTCGGTGTAGCCCAGAAGTGGCATCGCCGCCAGCAGCCGGGGCGCGAACTTCTTCGCGTCCCGCAGCCCGCACGCGAACGGCGCGGGCAGCTCCATCAGGAACTGGACGATCGTCTGGAGCTCCTCCGGCATGGGGGCGGGGTTGTTGTTCCTCGCGGAGCGAGTCCCCCTCCCCTTCCCCGTCCCGGCGTCAGCCGAGACGGACGGGATCGTTGTGGCACGGGGGTTAGGGGGGGTAGTTCCTACCTCCGGGGGGTGTGGGGGGGAAACGCTTCCGTCGGCGTTGTCAGCGCCCACGGTCTGACCTGCGGAAATGCATCCTCCACCGTGGGTCCTGTCACCGCCCACGGTGTCACCGTGGGCGGTGACAGGACCCACGGTCTGACCTGTGGAAATGTCCTTTCGTTCCGTCCTGCCCGTAGCCGTGGGCGCTGTCACCACCTGCGGTGTGACCTGCGATGATGCCGGAGCGCTGTCAGCGCTGAGCGGCTCCGACGGCATCCAGTCCGGGTTGTACGCGGGCCGCCGGTACAGCTCATACCCAGCCGCACCGAACTGGCCTTTCGCCTCGTTGATCTGGCCGATCCGGCGCAGGAAGCCGGCCTTGGTCAGGTTGCGGAAGGACTGCTGCACCGCGGCGCGGCCGACCAACCCCTCGCCCTTGCCGTTGGTGTTCTTGACGCCCTCCGCTCGCAGCGCGGCGAGGATGGCGGCCTGAGTGGGCTTGGTGCCTCCGGCCACCATGAACATCAGGTGCAGCAGGACCACCGTGTCCAGCGGGTCGGGCAGGCCTGCGCCGTAGACCATGTGCATGTGCACGGTGACCTCGGTGACCGGCTCGTTGCCCGGGATGACCCGCATGGTGTCGTCGTCATGCAGCCTGTTCACCTTGCCACCCCCGATCCGGTGGCGGGCAGCAGGGCCAGCCCGGCCTGGACAGGCTGGCAACGGACGAGCAGCGCGGCCTTGGCGGTGGGCGGGATGCGGCGGGCCGGAGTGACATGGCCGTGGCGCTGTTGCTGTGTGATGGGGCGGGGCAAGGGGGGCGCTACCTCTCGAGTGGAGCGCCGTCACGGGGTACCAGCAGGGAGTAGTCAACTTGGGCGAGGAGACGGGTGTCTCTCGCCCGGGGACGGGTATGCCTGGTACCGTCGTGACGACGCAGTATTCGGAAGCGATAGCGGCCCAAATCTTGGCGGATGCAGGGTCGCTTTCGCGTTTCTGGAGTTGTGTGAGGTGCCCGGGGGCACCAGGCGAGCCTAGCCCCGCACGGGCGCAGTCCGAGCGCTTTCGGGGCGTGTCCTCGCCCTACTGATCGTCAGGTCGGTGGTCGCACCGACTTCCCCTTCCCGTACGGGCCGGATGACCGCAGCATCTCCAGCGAACCTTCCACCGAGAGCGCGCCGTCGTCCTTGGCATCCGCCCACCGCCGCAGCGTGCCCGCCACTGCGCGCAGGGTCTCGTCCGGCAGGCCAGCCGCCCGCAGGGTGTCGGCGGCCTCTTCCAGCTCCGGTGCCCACCGCCACGCCCGGGACGCCGTCTTGGCGATGTAGTCGGTCTCGACCAGATAGCTGCCGCTCCGCTTGCTGGCTACGTCCAGCAGCGCCTGGTCGACGCCGTGGTGTTGAGCCAGGCCGTAGGAGAGCGCGGCAAGCACCCGGGACGCTTTCTGGTATGCGCTGTAGGAGACCTTCAGCGCGGAGGCCTGCCCGATCTCTCCGCCCAGGACCGCCGTTGACACTGCGGTCCCGCCGAACATCGCGGTCAGCAGTGCGGTGGCGTCGGACGGCCCGGAGAGGAACAACCGCGTGCGCTTGCCGCCGGCCGGCGGGGAGCCGATCACGGAGCCGTCGAGTACCGCCCGCGCGCTGCGACCCACCAGGTCGCCGATCCGGCACACCCGGTCCGGGCTGATCGCGTTGCCCTCGACGTACACCCCGGTGAACCCGAACTCGGCGACCTCACGGGCGACGTCCTCGGCGGCGGCCGGCGGGCACAGGCTCAGCACGACCTCGGCCCGCTCCAGCAGCCCGCCCAGATCGGCCGCCGGCTCCAGCCCGGCCTCCGCCGCGCGCCGAACGGTCGCCTCGCTGCGCCCGGCCGGGCACCACAGCACCCGGGTCCCGGTCGACGCCGCGCAGGCCGCGACGGCCGCGCCCATGCTGCCCGGATGCAGCACAGCGAGGACAGGCTGAGCCGCCGTCATCGCACACCACCCGCAATGTGCGCGATAGCTTCGACCGCGGTCGACGTGATGTGGTCCGGCTGCGCGCCGCCCGGCCAGTTGCGGCCGTGCGAGATCCAGATGGTGCGCAGCCCGGCGGCTCGGCCGCCGGCGACGTCGAGGTCAGCGTTGTCGCCGATCATCCACCCGCCCCGGGAGAGGTTTCGGCCGACGTTGGCGGCCGCGGCCTCGAAGATCCCGCGCGCCGGTTTCCGGATGCCGATGGCTCCGGAGATGCAGACGGCGTCGACTGCGTCGGCGATGCCGGAGGCCTTCAGCTTGGCGTGCTGGATCTTCGCGCCGCCGTTGGTGACGACGACAACTTGGTGGCCAGCCTTCCGTACGGCGGTTAGGGCCTCGATCACGCCCGGGAACGGCGTCACCAGGGCGGCGAGCTCCGGCTCGTACCGCGACCAGAGCTCGCTCGGCGAGTCCGGGAGACCGAGCTCGGCGCACAGAGCCTCGATCACGTCGAGGTCCGCCCGGATCTGCATGGCCTCGAGCATCCGCTGCTCGACCGCCGGCCCCAGATCGTGTTCCGTGCAGTACCCGGCCACCCAGGCTGTCACTGCGGCGAGCCGGTCGATCAGCGTGTCGTCGAAGTCGACCAGCACCAGGTCGCCGTTGCCGCGCGTGGCGGTGAGCGCCTGGCGGATCTGCTCGGCGGCGGCCTCGGGCCCGACCTTGTCGGTGCGGATGGTCAGGTCGAAGCGGAAGTCGGGGTTGTCGTCGAGGTCGGCCCGGGTCGCGTCCCACGCGGCCAGCCGCGCCGTAGTGTCCGTGTCGCCCCGGCCGATCGATCGCGCCTCGGTGATCTCCCGCGGACACCGCAGCAGGACGGTCAGCCATTGGGCAGGGTAGCGGTCGAGCACTGCCCGCACCCCGTCGACCTGCCCCAGGTGCATCACCGGCACGCCGTGCGCGAAAGCCTCGTCCAGGCCGGGACGATCCGTCACGTACGTGCTCTCGTACCGCGAGTTCTCGTACACGACGGCTCCCGACGCCCGCAGCTCCTCGAGCTGCTCCGGCGTACCCATCCGGTACCCGGCCGACCGGCCCGGTCCGATCTTCACCCGCGAGAACAGCGAGAAGGCCGGGTCGATGTCGCTCAGGGCCCGGGTGACGGTGTCCTTCCCGGACGCCGGCGGCCCGTACAGGATCACGCCGCGCGAGGCTGCCGTGCTCATGCGTACACCTCCCGGATGGCTTGCCGGGCCTGGTCGGCGAGGGAGATCGCGGCGCCGAGCCGGTTATCGACGACCAGGTGCGGCACGGCCGGCCGCAGGTCGACATCGATCGTCTGCAGGTACTCGTCCCACCGCCCCAGCTTCCAGGCGTCCCGGGCAGCCGAGCGGAACGCGACGTACTCGCGCATCGACTCCGGGTCGCACTGGACCCAGATTGGCGCGACGTCGACGCCGAGCGACGCGCACCGGTTCGTGAGCCGTTGCATCCAGCCCACGTTGGTCATCTCGGCGATGAACGGCGCGGTGAGCACGGTGGAAATCCGGCAGCCGATGTTCGCCCAGGCGGCCTGCATCAGGCAGTCGTACTCCAGGTCGCGCACCTGCTCGCGGTACAGGTCGGTGTGCCGGTCGTGCGGGTCGCCCCCCAACGAGACCAGCAGGCGCTCCACCAGAGGCCTGGTCAGCGGGTCCTTGTCCAGCAGCGGCCAGCCGGTCAACTGGGTGAGGAACTTGGCGAACTCGGTCTTCCCGGAGCCAGCGTAGCCACCCACCAGGACCACGACCGGGCGGTGCGGGTCGCCACCGGTGTGCCGGCGCTTCCAGGCGTCCAGGATCCGCTGCTGCACGCCCAGGTGGTCGGCTTCGTCGCTGCCAGCCGCGATCCGGTGGATCGCCCGCTCGACAGCGAGCACGTGCCCGCCGTTGTGCTCGTCGCTCGCCGGCGTCAGGCGGAAGGTCGTTTCCTCGCCCGGCAGCGCAGCGCGGAATCCGAGCTCGGGGTCGGTCGCCCGGTACAGCAGGCAGTATGCCCGCCGGTAGTGCGGACCGGGGTAGACCTCACCCTGCTCGTGCTGCCACAGCGTCTGCGGGTTGGCCGCCGGGATACCCCGGAGCCTCGCCTCCTCAGCGACCTGACGTAGCCGCTCCCCCGCTCGCTCCAACGTCAGCCCGTGCGCTTCCCGCTGCGCACGCAGCAGGTCAGGCCGCCACCCGGTACGTCCCTTGGCCATGCCCCCACCCTCCAGTGTCACCATGCCCGGCAGCCTAGGGCTGACCAGCCAGAACCCATGTGTACGCAGATGTGAATACGTGTGTACGACGTCGTTGATGGAGCTGATGACGCAGCTGTGATTCCTCGTCAGGTCTCCAGCCGCTGTGATGTACCTCGCAAGCGGCCAGGGGATTCGGGCGAATTGGAGGTGAGCATCAGTGGCCGTCCTCGGCATTGTCGCTACCGGCAGGGCGGGCGCTCGGGTGTCGGCTGATCGAGTAGCCAATTTCGAAGAGTTCGCTGCTCATGCGGGTGTCGTTGACTTCGACGACCTGTCCGGTTGGCGAGGTGGTGACCCGCAGTACGCGCAGCAGCGGGACGCCGACATCGGTCGGCAAGCCCAGTGCTTCGGCTTCCTCGGGCGACGGCATTCGCGCGGAGACGGTCTCGCGCCACGCGAGCGGACCGTGGCCCATCTCTTCCAACCTGTCGTAGATGCCACCCGGCCCGGTGTTGGCCTCAGCCAGTTGAGTGTCCCGGGCCAAGTCGGCCGGCAGGTAGCTGGTTGCCAACTGCATGGGGGTTCCCGTCTCGGGATCTCCCATCACCCGGTCCCGCACCAGGACTTCGGCTCCCGGCTCCAGGCCCATGAGTCCAGCCAGGTCAATCGGGACCACGCCCCAGCTGATCGTCGGGGCCTGGAGAGCCTTCCACGGCTGGGCGGTGGGATCGAAGTAGTAGCCGATCTCGTCCCGGAAGACTTCGCGGGACCGGGTGACGCGCATCTTCTCGGGGCGCTCGCGGACGATCGTGCCGCGGCGTCGGATCGCAACCACCAGGCCCTCTTGCTCCAGCAGAGCGATAGCACTGCGGACGGTTTGGTAGCCGGCGCCGTACTGCTCCTGGAGCTCCGTCAGCATCGGGAGTTTGTCGCCGGGCCGGTAGTGCCCCTCGGCGATCTTCTGGCGCAGGTCAGCGGCGATCTCGCGATACGAGGCGGCCACGGCGGTCACCCCTTTCTAAGGCTGGACGGACCAAGTCTAGCGATAGCTCTATCAGGCGCAGACGGTGCGACACAACATCAGTCGCGACATATAGCTATCGGTATTGACATCATGTCGCCAGTCCGCTCTACTTGGCAATAGCGATAGCTATAACGCTTCGTAAGGAGTTAGGGCATTGCTGTCACCACCCACAACTTCATAGCTCGACCTGCGCCGAGCCGCTCACGGCACATACGGGTGACGATCCACGAGGTCCCCGCCGCCGGGCTACGGACAGCTCTCCGCAGCGGTTGCGCTGCCCGCCCCCCACGGCTCCGGCCGTGGCGGTCGGAGAACGCAACGGCACCCGCCCCGAGACGAGGGAGAACCCCATGCGTCACAACGGCCGGCCTCCCTTGAAGGCCTCGAAGATCCGCGCCACCCACATCACGCTCAACCCCGGCGAGCCCGTCACCATCGTCTGCACCGACTGCGGCACCTGGCGCAAGCTGACCCGTTCGATGATCCCCGCGCACCGCTTTACCGACCTCGGCCGCGACCTGATCGGCGCTGATGGCCGCCAGGTCCGGCGGGACACCCGGTGCCCCGGCAGCGGCCAGCGCATCGAGATGGACCTCACCGTCGCCCGCTGGGTCACGCGGATCGAGGACGGCCTCGCCGAGGTCGCCGCCCGCCGGCCGACCACCGTGCTCCGCAAGGTGAAGGCGCCGCTGCCCCCGGCGATCCATCAGCTCACCTCGGCCGCGCCGACCGCCGACACCGCCCACGCCGCCTACGTCGGGCACCGCAGCCGCTGCGCCGCCTGCACCGACCCCAAGCGGCGCTGCACTGACGGCCTTCGCCTGGGAGCTACCTACCTTGAGCTGGTGCGCCAGGAGGAGCAGGCCCGGACCGAGCGAGCCGTCGCCGACCGGGTCCGCGCCGAGCGGGAACAGTGGGACGAGGACCGCATCCAGGCCGATGAGCAGCTTCGGCGCCGTCAGGGCCTGTGGGCCGAGCGGTACCCCGCGGCCGAGACCACCGACATGATCCGCCGGAGCACCTCCTACGCCCTGCACGCGGACAGCCGCCGCCGTCTCTACGGCCCCGACCTCCAGATCGAGGACCGTGACACCCGCGAGCAGTCCCGCGCGCTGGCCGAGACCCGCACCGAGGCCGCGATCCGTGCGGCCAGCCCGCTGCGCAAGCGCGCCGCCTGACTCCCCATCACCGCACGAACCACCACGGCCGCAGCCCACCCGCAGATCGCGGGTGGGCTGCGGCCGTGGCTGCTCGTGCAGCCAGAACGCAAGAGGCCCCGGGGCTGCACCCCCGGGGCCGAGTCGGTCGCACCACCCACCCCGCTCAGGACGAGAGGAACACGACCGTGAACACCATGATGGCACTCTCCGACGACATCCCGGAGACCACCGCCGCCGCCGACCTGGACGAGCTGTACGGCCGGTACGCCGGCCGCCTGCTCGTGGCCGCCGCCGAGCAGCTCGCCGACATCAGCCCGGCCGCCGCCGACCTCGACGAGGACCTGGCCGACGCCGTGTGGGACGACGTCGCCGCCGGCCTCTACCCCGACGAGAACCGCGGCCTGGAGGGCCTGCTGGTCCTGCTGCGCGACAAGGTCCGCCGGGTCCGCACCCGGGCGACGGTCGCGAGCGAGGCGGTCCGCGAGGTCGTCATCGACCTGGACGACCTCGCCGACACCGGGCCCGCCTCCACCGGCGCCGTGCGGCCGCTGCCGGTCACCGTCTCCGCGGCCGTCGCCACCCTCCGCTCCCTCCCCCTGGCCGGCTGACCCCGATGAGCAGCCAGCACCTGGGCGACGCCGAGGTCGCCCGCCGCATCGCCGCCGCCAACGAGGCCGCCGCGGCCGCCGAGCGCGCCCGCCAGGAGACCGACAGGCTCCGCCAGCAGCAGGGAGGCAACAAGTGACCCGCACCGACCCCACGCTCTGCCGCTCCTACGGCGGCGGCGGAACCCCCGGCACCCCCGCCCCGCAGAACCCCCCGATCACCTCGAAGAAGGGCAGCAAGTGAGCAGCCCCGAGGACCAGGCCTGGACCCAGCGGCAGATGGACGAACTGCTGCGCCGGGCCCGCGAGATGCACGCGAAGGCACAGGCCGAGAAGGCCGGCAAGAAGTAGCAGCCACCAGACGAGAGGGGAACCGCCCGTGAGGACGACCGAGGAGTACGCCGCCTGGCAGGCCGGGCTGGAGCAGATGAACGCCGCCTACGAGGGGGCCGACCACGCCGAGTACCTGGCGTACATGGACGGGCTCGACGCGCGCGACGTCGCGGCCTGGGCCGCCCCGGTTCTGGAGCGGCCGGTCACCGGCGGCGCGCTCCTGGAGCAGCGGCATGTGCTGGACGAGGCCGCCCACCCGCAGCTCGTCGAGGCGTTCTGGCGCCTCGCCGCCGCAGCCTGACCGTCGCCCGTTGCTGTCGTTCGCCGCTGTCCTGTCCCCGGCTCAGTCGGGGACAGGACAGCGGTGTTCGTCGGTGCCTGACGACCAGGAGCACCGCGCTGCGGCCGGGACCGTCCCGGCCCTCATGAGGAGGAACGCCATGGCCCAGCAGGAGACCCACAACACCGTCACCGGCTCGTCGGTGAACGGGGGTGTCGTGCAGATCGGCACCGCGACCGGCCCGATCAACACCGGCAACGGCACGCAGTACAACGACCTGCGCACCGGCGGCGTGGAGTTCCACGGGGCCGGCGGCAGCTACGTCGAGCACGGCACCACCACCGTCGTCGACGGCCGGTCGGTCAGCAGCATCCGGCTCGACCGGCTCTGACCGCCCCCACCCCATCGCGCGCCGTCGTGGACGGCTCCGTACCCCGCGGAGCCGTCCACGACGGCGCTTTCTCCCCTCTTCCCAGGAGGCTCTGATGCTCACCGTCACGACCACCGGCCAGATCGCCGCCTGGCGCGGCCGCGTCGAGCAGGCCGAGGCCGACCTCGCCACCGCCACCGACCAGCTCGCGGACCTCATGGACCAGCAGCGCGACCCCGACGAGCAGCTGCTCGCCGCGCTCTCCGACCTCGCCACCACCCGCGACGCCCTCGCCCGCGCCGAGCAGACCGCCGCCGAGGCGATGGCCGACGAGGCCCGGACCAAGAGTGTGTGCGACGTCATGGTGAAGGACGCGGCGGCGCAGCTCGCCGCCCGCGAGCGCACCATCGTCCGGCTGCGCGCCGACCTGGAGCAGGCCCTCGCCAGGAAGTCGGCCGAGCCGGAGCTGCCGGAGCACACGGTGCTGCGGTTCCTCGCCGTCGGCGGGGGCCTGGTCGTGGTGACCGTCGAGGACCGCAGCTACGCCTGGCGGTGCCTGGCGTGCGGCGACGACAGCGGCCACTACAGCACGCGGGACGACATGCGCCGCCGGGCCAACGACCACGCCGCCGGCTGCCGGGCGATCCCGGCCCGGAGCGGCGACACCACGAAGACGAAGGAGGAGGTCAGGTGACCGACAGCGTGTATGTCGAGGGGCAGCGCGACGACAAGTCGACGCCGGTGGAGCAGCGGATTGTGCTGGCGCGGTGGGAGAAGGTGCTGGCGGGTGTCGGGGCGGCGCTGGCGGTCGGTGTGTCGACGATCGGCCTGGTCGCCTCCTACAAGGCGGTGGAGGCGAAGGCCGCGCTGCCGGTCGAGCGCGGCGGCTGGGGCTGGGACGAGCCGTGGATGCTGCCGGTCGCGGTTGACCTGGCGATCCTGGCGTTCGGCATCGTCAATCTGCTGCTGATCCGCTGGGAGCGGGAGGCGGCCTGGGTGAAGTGGGTGCCGAGGGCGCTCACCGGGCTGACGATCTGGCTGAACTGGCAGGCCGGTGCTTCCGGCACCGCGGCCGCCGGGCACGCTGGCCTCGCCGCCCTGTGGGTGGTGTTCTCGGAGATCGCCGCGCACCTGTACGCCGGGCACATCGGCCGCCTGCGCGGCCGCCGGCGTATGGAGGGCGTCCGCCCGTCCCGGTGGCTGCTGTCCCCGATCGCCACCGCGCAGATCGCCCGGCAGATGAAGCTGTGGGAGATCACGAGCTACACCGAGGCGCTGGAGCTCGCCAGGTCGCGCGAGGTCTACCGCGAGCTGCTCACCCAGCGTCACGGCAAGCGGTGGCGGCGGAAGGCCTCACGGCAGGACCTGCTGCCCGTCACGCTCGCCAAGTTCGGCCTCACGGTCGAGGAGGCCCTCGGCCAGCCCGCGAAGCGGGCCGAGGCCGACGCTGTACGGCTCCACGAGGCGGAGGTACGGAACCGGGCGCTGGCCCTACGGATGGCTGAGGAGGAGGCTACGGAAGCCCTCGCCGCGGTCGAGCGGCAGGCCGCGATCGACGCCGCCAAGGCGCGGGCGGAGGCCGAGCGCCTGCTCGCCGAGGCCGAGCGGACCCGGGCCGAGCAGGAGGCCCGTACGGCCGCCGACGCGGTGGTACGACAGCACGAGCTGGCCCTACGGGTGCAGAAGGCGAAGGCCGACGCGGAGGCCGAGCGGCTGCGCGCCGAGGCCGAGGCCGAGGCCGCGCGGGCCACCGCCCAGGCGGAGGCGGAGGCGGCCGAGATCCGCGCCCGCGCCGAGGAAGCGCAGCTCAAGGCGCAGATCGAGCGGGAGCGGCTGGAGCGGCAGGCGGCCGAGGAGGCCCGTCTGGCCGAGCTGGAGACGGGCCGCCGGCAGGCCGAGGCCGAGGCTGAGCAGGCGCGCCACCAGGCCGAGGCCGACGCCGAGCAGGCCCGCCTCGCGCAGGTCAAGGCGGAGGCCGAGCGGGCCGCCGCCGAGGCCGCCCGTAAGAAGGCGGAGGCGGAACGGCAGGCGGCCGTAGACCTGGAGGCCGCGTCCGTAACCCGGGCCAAGGCGGCCGTGACCGAGGCCGAGGCAGAGCGTCGCGCGGCCGAGGAGAAGCGCCTCGCCGCCGAGGCCGAGGCGGCTGCCGCGCGGCTCGAGCAGGAGATGGCCGTAGCCCTGGAGAAGGCGGCCGTCGCCCACGAGAACGCGACCCGTAGCCCGGCCGAGCGCCAGGCCCTGATCGTCGCAGACCTCATCGAGCAGTTCGGCGAGAAGGTCGTGACGCTCAGCTACATCGAGCGGGCGCTCGGCGTCACCGGCGGCACCCGCCAGGACCGCCGTGACCGCGCCCGGGAGATCGTCACCGACCGCCGTGCGCAGCGCGCCGCCCAGGACGGGCCCGACGCGCTCGCCGCCTGACCGGCCGACAGCACCACGGGAGCACGGCCTCTCCGGTGGCCACCAGGACGCACCAATCGCCCTGGTGGCCGCCGAAGGCGCCGAAGCGCCGAGCACCACCGTAGCGGCCCCGCCGACCAGCCGGGCCGCTACGCCACATCACGTTTCCCCAGCTCAGAGAAGGAGCTCCACCATGACCGAGCAGTCGGTCTACAACGACCCCGCCTACGACATCACGTCCGTACCGTCCTGGAAGACGCCGCCGCTGCATGGCGCCTACGCCCCGGGCGCCCGGCTGTCCCCCCGCGCGAAGGCCGGCCTGGCCGGCGGGGCGGTGGTGCTGGTTGCGTCCGGGATGTTCGCCTGGTCGCACTACGCCTCCGTTTCGGCCGACGCGGAGGTGCGGCGGGCGCAGATCGCCCTGGACGCCTCCCGCGTCGACCTGGAGCGGCAGAAGCAGGACGCCTCGCTGGCGGCCGAGATGGCGAAGACCGGCGCCGTGGAGAGCGACGCGCAGCGGGCCCGCCGGGAGGCGGTCCAGGCCTGCGTGGCGAAGGCCGGCGGCGCGTACAACGCGATCGCCGACTGCGGGAAGGCCTTCCCGATGGAGGTCTCGCCCGGCATGGTCAACACCGCCTCCGCCGCCGCCGAGGGCGAGCAGGACGGCCCCGTGCCACTGGCCGGCCTGGTCGTCCTGGGCGCCGTCGTGGCCGTCACCGGCTACGGCTGGGCGAAGAAGCGCCTCTTCCGATAGTGACAATCCGTGACCTCCCTCCCCCCTCCCTCCCTTCCGAGAACGTCCCCCCGGAACTCCCGCTGGCCGGTCAAAGGCCCGGGGAGTTCTTTCCGGGGCCGGGAGGGAGGGGGGAGGGAGGTCACCTACAGTGAGGATCCTTGGTGATGGCGACGCCTCCCGCACCGCCCGTTCCGACCACACCCCCCACCGTCCACCTCCCCTCCCAGCCCCCCGCGCAGCCCACCGCCGAGGCCCCGCAGGCGGGCAACGGGCCGGCCCCCGCAGCTGCGGTCAGTCCCGCCCCGGGGCCCCCGAACCCGGCTGCGCCCGGCTCCGTCGCCCAGATGCTTACCCCGATCGCCCCGGCCCGCCCGGTCCCGATCGGCTCCACCGCGACCCTCGGCCAAGCCGCCGAGCCCGGCCCCGGGGGCACCGCGGCGGGCGGGGACACCAAGGGCAAGAAGAGCGGCAAGGACGATGCCGCGAGCGCGGAGGGCCCGCTGTCCGCGCTGGTGCGCGCGCTCGCCGGCCGGTGGGGCCGCACCGGCACCGCCACGACCGTCAAGCGCAGCCACGAGGTCAAGGAGACCCGGGTCTCCGGCACCTCCACCAACACCACCAACGCCAACAAGTCCGACCGCACCGCCAAGAGCGAGAACAGCTCCCAGCGTCGCTCGAACCAGGACGCCAAGAGCAGCCGGGACGCCAAGGTCGCCGACCTGAGCAACAAGACGTCGGCGCAGCACGGCAAGACCAGCAGCGAGTCGAAGAAGGCCGCCAGCACGGACGCGAAGACTTCGTCGGACGCCAAGCGCGCCGATACATGCGACGCCAAGACGTCGGCTGCCAAGGACGCCAAGACCTCCGACACCACGTCCGATACCAAGGCGGCCAAGGCGGACAACTCGTCCAAGACGGCCAAGGACGACCGCACCAGCGCGGACACCAAGTCCGCCAAGAGCTCCGACTCCAAGGCGTCGAAGGTCTCCGGCGGTTCGGCCGGCTCCGGGAGGGCGGGAAGCTCGGGATCCGGCTCGGGTGGCTCGAAGAGCGGAAAGGGGCTGGGCCGGGAAGGGAGGGACGAGGCGAAGTCCGGTTCGGGCTCCGCGAAGAACCGTGCCTCGGACGAGCCGGGAGCCAGGCGCACCAAGGGCCCGAAGCCGGACGGCACGGACGGGGGGCCGGCCGGTGTAGGCGCGCCCGTCGTCAAGCCGGACGGGCCCGGTCCGACTGGGGCCCAAGCCGAGAAGGGAAAGAAGAAGGAGAAGGAGAGGGAGGGCGGGCAGGGCAAGGCCGACCTGGTGAAGAAGGAACAGGCCGAGCCCGGCGCGAACGTCACCCCCACCAAGGCTGTGGGCGAGCCGGAGCGCACCGAGCGCCCGCGGACGCAGCCCGCCCGGGAGGCCGGCTACCGGGACGGGCGGCGTACAGCAGGTGCGTTCGGCCAGGTCCAGGCCTACCGGGACGGCGTGAAGGACGGCTGGTCCGACCAGCAGGCCTCCGACGACTCCGAGCGCAAGAAGATGAACGAGGCCAAGATCCGCAACGCCCAGCGGCCCAAGGAACCGCCGAAGCCGGGAATGGCGCCCACCACCGGATCGACCACCGATCTGGCCACGAAAGGCCAGGCGGCCAAGCCGGTCACGGGGTCGGAGCAGGGCGGTAAGGCGGCGCCGGTGGTGCCGCCCATGCCCACCACCCCGCCCGCCGTCCCGGCCCAGGCCAAGACCCAGGCGGCCACCAAGCCCGGCGACGGGCCCGGCGTCAACCCGGCCAAGCCGGTCACGGCGCCGGTCCAGTCCAAGGCCGGCGCGGCGTCCAAGCCCGGCAACGGGCCGGGTGTCGACCTGACCAAGCCGGTCACGGCGCCGGCTCAGTCCAGGACCGAGGCGGCGTCCAAGCCCGGTGGGGCGTCGGGTGTCGACCTGACCAAGCCGGCGAAGCCGGGCGGTGCCCCGTCCAAGCCGGTCACGGGGTCGGAGCAGGGGGGCAAGGCGGCGCCGGTGGTGCCGCCCAAGCCCACCACCCCGCCCGCCGTCCCGGCTCAGGCCAAGACCCAGGCGGCCACCAAGCCCGGCGACGGGCCCGGCGGTGCCGAGG
The DNA here is from genome assembly GCF_042957205.1 of Kitasatospora sp. NPDC008115. Classification (NCBI taxonomy): domain Bacteria; kingdom Bacillati; phylum Actinomycetota; class Actinomycetes; order Kitasatosporales; family Streptomycetaceae; genus Kitasatospora; species Kitasatospora sp. NPDC008115. The sequence goes on from NZ_JBIBHU010000037.1 coordinate 42,950, forward strand.
TGAAGAAGCCCGCGGCCGCGGACCGCCCGCCCGGCCGGGTCGACGCCGAGACCGGTGACCGCGAGCCGGTGACCAGCACCGCTGTCCCGGCCCAGGCCGCCCCGCCGCCGGACCAGGCCGCGGCCGACGCCGTGGCCGGCGCCGTCCGGCCCACCCCGCACACCGCGCCGGATGCTCCGGCCACCCCGAGGAGGTCGCACGACCCGATGCCCGAGCAGAGCACCGCGAGCCGGGCCACGCCCGCGCACGTCAACGAGGTCACCCCCAGCACGGTCCGCTTCACCGCCGATGGCGAGGAGCGCGAGCTGGGCCGCACCGAGATCCGCACCCTCAAGGGGTTCGTGACCACGATGCGCAAGCGGGGCTCCGACCTGGCCAGGATCGCCGAGGAGAGCAAGACGGCGGTGGCCATGGCCACCGAGCACGCCCTCGCCGCGCAGAGGCTCCACGAGCGGGCCAAGGCCGTCAAGGGCGGTGACGACCTGATCTGGGAGCTGGACAACCTGGCCATGCAGTGCCGGGAGCTGTCCAGGGCGGCCGAGCAGACCGAACGCCACGCGGCCAAGGGCGCCGAGGCCGCCGCCGCCCTGGTGGTCAACGCCGACACCCGACACGGCGGCATCTACAAGGCCGTCGCCGACAGCCCGCTCACCAGTTCCGCCGAGAAGGAGTTCTACACGGACCAGCAGGGAGGCTGACCGATGGCAACGAACAAGAACAGCAAGGCGGCGAACCTCGCCTACCGCGAGCTGAAGCGGGAGGTGGCCAGGCTCGCCAAGGACGTCGTCCGTGGTGCCGAGCACCACCAGCGGCTCGCTTCGCGCTTGGCCGAGGGGGCCACGAACGTCGGCCGCACCGCCGACAACATCGCGTCGCTGAACGTCGACACCGCCACCGTCGCGGAGACCCGCGAACTCGCCAAGGCCATGCAGGCCCTGGGCAAGACCACGAGCGGCTACGCCAACCAGGCCGACACCGCCTCCCAGTACGCCCGCGCCGTCGAGCTCGAGGCGGTCAGGTCCCACGAGGGCATCCAGCAGGCCGTCGACAACGCCCCGGTCCAGATGGCCGACCGCACCTGGTACACCCAGGAGTAAGGAGCACACCGCGATGAGCACCGACACCACCCCCGCCGAACAGGCGGTGCGCAGCCCGACGGTCGAGCGGGCGGTCGCCGTCGTGGAGACCGCCGCCCCGGCGGCGGTCGCCGCGGTCCTGCCGTTCCTTCAGGGCCAGGCCGCCAGCACCGTCTCGTGCCTGCTGGCGGCCCCGGCCGCGCTCGCGGGCGCGAACTTCGCCGGCCTGCTCTCCGAGCGGACGCTGGCCGCCTTGCCGGGCGGCGACATCCTGGCCGCGCACCGCCGGCCCATGTTCGTCTCGGCGGTGGCCACCGCGACCGCCGCGGCCACCGTCACCCTCCAGGGCCTGCCCGGCGCGGACGCCCTGCTCGCCGGGTGGATGACCCTGCCCTCGGTCACCGGCCTGGTGTCCGTCGCCTGGTGGGGCGCGAGCGGGTACACCGCGTTCGTGCTGCGCAAGGTGCTCGGCAACCGGCGCCGGCGCCGCGCCGCCGTCCAGGCCCCGGCGGCCCAGGCCGCACCGCAGGACTCGCTGACACCGGCGCAGCGCGCGGTGCTGGAGCGCTGGCTGGCGCACATCTCCGGCAAGGAGGGCACCCACCCGGGCCAGGAACTTCACCTGACCGCCCACGGCCCCGAGGCGTGGGAGGGGATCATCGAGGCCGCGCCCGGCCGGCCGGTCACCGTCACCGCGGAGACCGTGTCGGGGGTGTACCGGCTGCCGCCCGCCTGGATCCGCATCACGCCGGGCCCCCACGAGTCCGCCCGCGAGATCCTGGTCCACACCGCCCAGCCCGTCAGCGAGCAGGCGCAGTACGGGCCGCTGGAGACGCTGTGGCTCCAGCGGGTCGGCAACAGGTCCGGGTGCATGCCCGGCACGCACCTCGAGGGCGCGGTGCAGGACCCGGCCACCGGCGGGGTCGCGGCGTGGATCGTCGCGGATGAGGACACCGACGCGATCACCCTGCCGGACATGGTCCGCATCGCCGGAGCCCTGCGGAAGACCACCCTGCTGGTGTCGGTCGAGCCGACGCAGGACCCGCGCCGGGCGATCCTGCGGCTGATGGACCGCTCCCCGCTGGAGGCCGGCAAGCCGCTGCCCGGACCCGAGGCACTGCGCTCGAACGCCAACGGCTTCGTCCAGCTCGGCCTGGGCATCTCCGGCAGGCCCTCGCGCCTGCAGCTGTTCGACCCCAAGGGCGGCGCCCGCCACGCCCTGGTCGCCGGCGTCACCGGCTCCGGCAAGGGCGGCGTCCTGCAGCTGCTGTGCCTGAGCTACCACGTCAACGGGATCGCGATCATCTACGCCGACCCCAAGGGCAGCAGCAACCCCGATGTCGAGGACATGTCCGCGTTCGCGGGCACCGGCAAGGACGGCGCGATGGGCGCCCTGCGCCTGGCCTACGCGATCCTGCTGCACCGCATCGAGCAGTCGCAGGCGATGCGGATGAAGAACTTCACCGCGACCGAGGAGATGCCGTTCATCGCGGTCGTCCTCGACGAGTTCGCCCAGCTCCTCTCCGAGAAGAGCGAGTACATGAAGGAGGCCGCCTTCATCGTCGCGGCCCTCGCCGAGCAGGGCCGCTCGCTGGGCATGGCGATGGTGCTGTGCGGCCAGATCCTCAACCTCGACAAGATGGGCTCCGACACGTCGATCCGCGACAACATCTTCTACGGCGGCGCCCTCGTCCTGCTGCGGTCCGACGGGGCGCAGAAGCACCGCGTCGACCTGCCCGAGGGCTTCGACGGCATCGACCCGAGCCGGATCCCCGCCTACTGGCGCACCGGCACCGACAGCCTCGTCTACGACCCGACCGTCCCCGAGGACGACCCGCGCCGGACCTTCGGTGTCGGGTACGTCGTCGGCCCGGACGAGCGGGCGGAGATGATGCGGGCCTGGATCCTGGAGTCCGCCGCCGGCCTCTGGGACGAGGACGCCATCGCCTACCCCGCGGACTTCCCCGGCTGGGAGGAGCGCGACCAGATCGCCACCGTCCCCGTCGGCCCCGCCGCCGAGGACGGCGCCGACGGTGGCGGCGCGCCCTGGACGCCCGCGCCCGCACCCACGCTCGCCAAGGAGCCCACCGCGAAGGAGAAGATCCTCGCCGTCCTGGACGAGTGGCGCGACCCCGCCGGACTGGACGTCACCTACCTGCACATCGACCAGATCATCGAGATGACCCAGGTCGCCAAGAAGACCGCCGAGAACAAGCTCACCGAACTCACCAAGAGCGGCGCGGTCGTCCGCAACCCGCAGGTGGGCGGCGAGTACGGCCTGCCCCTGACCGCCGACGCCAGCGAGTCCGTCGAGGCGTAGCCCGGCAGGCCCGCCCCGTTCTCCGCCCGCCCGGCCACCACGGCCGGGCGGGCGGATCCACACCCGCACCACCGCATCCAAGCCCCGGCCACCCCGGCCGAGGGCCCCTTACCCATGCCCTCAAGGAGGCACCCCGCCATGGCGCACACCCACCTGGTCGTCGGCACCACCGGCTCCGGCAAGACCCACACTCTCCAGCAGCTCGCTGCCCGGGCCACCACCGACCCCACCGCGACCACCTGGGCCATCGAGCCCCGGCGCGACGGCCTGACCACCACCGCCGACCGGTGCGCCGACTTCGACGGCGCCGAGCAGATGCTCGACCAGGTCCTCGACCTCGCCCGCCAGCGCGCCGCCGCCTGTGTCGCCACGGGCAGCACCGCCCACACCCCGACCGAGGACCAGCCGCGGATCCTGCTCCTGATCGACGAGGCCGACCACCTCCTGTGCCGGCCCCGCCCGGCCGAGCAGCTCCAGGAACTGATCGCCACCGGCCGCGCCCTCGCCATCGAGACCGCCGTCGCCGCCAGCACCCTGCGCCTGGACGTGTGGCCGCTCGACCTGCGCGACCAGCTCCTCGCCGGTGACATCACCGTCCACGGCACCCCGGCCCACCCGGTCCTGCCGCAACTGCGCGAGCGCATCGCCGACGGCACCGCCACCGTCCTGCCCCACGCCACCCGCACCCTCACCGCCCACTTCGGCCACTGACCGCTCCCGGCCCCTCCGAGGGCCGACGGACCCACCCCGGATCCCGGCCACCACGGCCCGGCCCCGGGGCGGGACCGTCGGCCCCAGAAGGCGCCGCGGCGCCCGCACCAGTTCGCCGACTACCGCCGACCCCGATCGGAGACCCGCCCACCGTGCTCGCCACCCGCCTCACCGACGCCGCCCTGCGCGTCCTCGCCACCACCACCAGCGCCTGGGAGGCCACCACACCCCTGCGCGAGAAGGCCGCCACCACCTGGCGCACCCGCACCAGCCCCGCCCAGCGCGCCGGACAGATCACCGCCACCGCCCTGACCGCCGTCCTCGCCGCGTCCCTGACCATCACCCTCGTCACCACCGCGGTCCGCCTGGCCGCCGCCATGGCCTCAAGCCTCGCCCGCGGCTGCCTCCACGCCGCCGCCTACCTGTGGCACAGCGATGCCGCCGACGGCGTCCGCGACGTTCTCCAGGTCCCGCTCGGCGGCGTCGCCGCCTGGCTGCGCCAGCACGCGGCCGGTCTGCCCGCCACCCCGGGCCAGGTGGGCGGCGCCGCACTGGTCCTCACGCTGGTGCTGTTCGTCGCGGCCCGGCGCGGCTCCACCGCCGCCCGCGCCGGCTGGGCGCTCCTCGGCGTGGCCGCCTGCGCGGCGACCTGGCAGGCCGGCCCCGCAGGCGGGCACACCGCGGCCGCCGCCGTCACCGCCGGCGTCTGGCTGATCCTCGCACCGGCCGCGTACGCGGGCCGGTGGTGGAAGACCGAGCGCCGCACCCGCATGCTCCTGAGCCCCGCCGTCGAAGAGGCCCTCACCCAGCTCGCCGCCGCCCACACCCGGCCGGACACCATCCCGGCCCCGGCCTCGCAACCGGCTGCCCGGCCGGCGCCGCTGCCCCGCATGAGCCCGCTGGCCAACCTGGCCGCCGTCAAGGCTCCCGCTCCGGCCGCCGGCGGCTTCCGCTGCCGCCACTGCGACCAGCCGCTCGCGTGGGCCGCCAGCGAGGACGACCCCGAGCGGACCTGGCGTACCCCGGACGGCACCACCACCTGCCCCGACGCACCCACCACCCCCGCCCTGCACCACGCCCTCTGACCGTCCGGGCCGTCAGCCTCGCCCCCGGCCGCGCTCCGCCCGCCCCGCCGACACCAGGCCGGGGCGGGCGCAGGCGCCTCCGGAGGCGGGGCCGGCCGTCCGGCCGACCTCGCAGTTCCGCCTGGAGGACGTCGTGAACACCACCGTCACCGTCACCGCCGACCCGGCCAGCCCCGAGGAGATGGGCGCCGCCGCGGTCACCGCCATCACCGAGACCCTCAAGGCCGCCGCCCGCCGCCGTCCCCCGGTCGACCGCCAGGAGCCGTGGCGGATCGAGGGCACCCCCCACAGCGCCGCCCGCCTCACCGTCGGCGACCTCACCGCCCGCCTCACGCGCCTGCCCGACCACCTGCTGGTCGTCTGCGGCGTCCCGCAGTGGAACCGCCGCGCCGCCTGGCCGCTGCGCAACACCACCTGGGACGGCGCCCTGGTCCTGCACACCACCGCGCCCGAGCCCGACCCGAACACCCCGGCCCTCGACCTCCACCTGCCCGCCCCGGCCCCCGCCCCGGCCCCCACCGACGGCGAAGCGCCGCCCGCAGCCGGCCGCCGTACGGCCCTGGCCGGAGTACTGACGCTCGGCGACCTCGCGGCCGTCCTGGCCGGCCTGCCCGACCACGCCCCGGTCATGGCCCTGGTGCCCGGCTACGTCGGCACCGCCGAACTCGTCCTGGAGCGCGCCGACGACTACGGCGACTGCCTGCTCCTCGACACCGACTACCCCGACTGCATGCCCTTCGGCCCCGACGCCGCCGACGCCGCCGACGACGACGAGAGCGAGTAGCCCCGCCCCGCCCGCCGAACCCGATTTCCCCGAGAGGACCTCCAGATGAAGCTGCGCCTGCCCGTCTCCGCGCTCACCGACGCCGTCTCCTACACCGCCAAGGCCCTCCCGTCCCGGGCGCCGGTCCCGGTCATGCTCGGCATGCTCCTGGCCACCGGCGACGGCAGCCTGCGCCTGTCCGCCTGCGACGGCGAGGTCTACACCTCCGCCACCGTCTCCGCCGAGATCGCCGAGGACGGCACCGCCCTGGTCCCCGGCCGGCTCCTGAACGACATCTGCTCCCGCCTGCCCAAGTCCGCCGACGTCGACCTCGAACTCGTCGACAAGGGCGCCCGCCTGGCCGTCGGCTGCCGCGCCGCCCGCTTCACCCTGCCGGTACTCCCCATCGACGAGTACCCGGCCGCGCTCCCCCTGCCCGAGGCGGTCGCCACGGTGCAGGCCGACGTCCTCGCCGACGCCGTCGCCCAGGTCGCCGTCGCCGCCTCCACCGACACCTCCCTCCCCGCGCTGACCGGCATCAAGATGCGCCTGGACGGCGAGGCGCTCCACCTGGACGCCACCGACCGCTACCGCATGACCCACAAGGAACTCACCGTCAGCCCCACCGGCACCCTGCCCGCCCCCGCCAAGCGCGGCGGGAAGAAGAACGGTGACGACGAGGCCGCGGCGCTGGTGCCCGCCAAGAGCCTCGCCGAAGCCGTGAAAGCGCTGGAGGGCGAGCACACCCTCACCCTGCACTGGTCGCAGGGCCTGCTCGGCCTCTCCATCCCCGGCGGGCGCACCTACATGACCCGCCTGCTCGACGGCGAGTTCCCGAAGATGGGCGGCTTCTTCGACGGCGACTGGCCCATGACGCTGCGCCTGTCGGTCGCGGAGGCCGTCGCCGCGATCCAGCGCGTCGCCCTGGTCGCCACCCGTAACACGCCCGTGCGCCTGGTCGTCGACCAGAACGGCGAGCAGGTGGTCGTCGAGGCCGGCTCGGGTGACGACGCGCAGGCCAGCGACCGCATCCCCGCCCAGGCCGCCGGCGCCGACACCGACGGCGCCTGCGACGGCCTGGCACTCGCCTTCAACCCGGCCTTCCTGGTCGACGCGCTGAAGGCGCTCGGCACCAGCGAGGCAGACCTGCGCGTGCGCCACCCGCACAAGCCCGCCTACCTGGCCGGCCGCCTCGGCGACGACATCGACGCCAGCTACCAGCACCTGGTCATGCCGGTGCGCCTCTCCGGCTGAACCACACCTGTTCCCCGCCCGCGCCGGGTCGGCCGCACATCCCGCGGCCGGTCCGGTTCCTTTCTCTCCGCACCCCTTCGCTCGGAGGTACCCGCCGTGTACGACCCCTGGCCCGACGACAAGCCCGTCAACGCGAGGTGGCTCGACCTCGCCGACCGCGGCCTGCTCGACTACGACCGCGACCGCTACCGCATCCACGGCGTCCCCAACAACGTTGTCGAACTCATCTGGGGCGGGTTGCTCGCCGACCATCCCGACGGCCCCTGCCTCACCGACGCCGGCCGCGCCCGCCTCGCCGTGGAGCGCGCCCGCGACAACCCGGACACCGGCGCCCGCGAGCCCGACGCCATGCCGCCGCGGGCTGCCGCGTGGGTGCGGGAGAACGTCTGGCCGTCGAGCTGGCTGCGCTCCTTCGAGCACATCCCGGGCACGTTCACCGACTGCGCCTGCCAGGGCCCGCCGTCGAGCGAGTGCCAGGCGGGCCGCCACGGCGAGTGCCGCGAGGACGGCCGCCCGACTCGCGAGACCGTCATCCAGGCCGGCCTGAACCGCCACGCTTACCACCCCGTGCCCCACCGGCACGCGTCCCCGGACCTGCGCTCCGGCGTCAACGACCTCGCGTGGGTGTGGCTCGCCGGACCGCCCTGCCGCCGGCTCTGCCGCTGCGCGTGCCACCACGCGAAGCCGCTGATCCAGCAGGCCCGCGGCGAGACCAGGCCGGGCTGGTGGTGGGTCAACTGCTGCGGGCGGATCGTCACCCGCCGCCTGCTCAGCGACGACGCGTGGTGCCGCACTGCCGCCGATGCCCAGGCCCTCGCCGACTGGCACATCGCCGGTGAGAAGGGCCCCGCCCCCGCCGACTCCCCGGGCCTGCCCGACCTCCCGTCCGCTCCGGCCGGGACCCGCGAGCAGCTCGTCTTCTTCTGAACCACGCCAACCCACTCCGCCGAGGAGCCAGCACACCGTGACCCACCCCGGCCCCTACCCGGCACCCGCCGACCCGCTGGCCGCCGTCATCACGCAGCGCGCCCAGGCCCTGGCCGCCGACCTGCTCCAGCTGCGCGCGGACGCCGACCGGCTCGCCGCCGACCTCGCCCGCCGCCGCTGGTCCACCGAGGACACCGCCCGCCTGACCGTCCTCGCCCAGCGCATCCACGCCCAGGCGTCCCGGATCGAGGGCCTGGCCGACGCCCGCACCCTCACCTGAGCCGCACCCCCGCCCCTGCCCGCATTGCCGTACCCGCCGACCGGAAGGACCCCGCCCGATGCCCTGGGCCATATCCCGTGACGAGCGCCTCGCCAAGCTCCGCCAGAGCCTGGCCGAGAAGGGAGCCGTCCAGAACACCCTCATACCCGGCACCGCCGCCCACACCGGCCTGCAGCAGGAGATCGACGCGATCTGGGCCGAGATCAAGGTGCTGGAGGGCTGTTGGAGCCTCAACCCGAAGGCCGTTCTCGCCGGCCTGCTGGTCATCATCGTGATCGCGTGGCGCCTGATGACCTGATCCACCCGGCAGCGGACACACTGTGGGGCCCGTCACCACCATGACGGGCCCCACAGGAGACGGGACCGGCTAGAAGAACTCCACCGGCGGCCCGTCCTCCAGGCCGTCCGGCCCGAAGTCCCGGCGCATCCTCAGCCGTTCCGCCTCGATCTCGGCAGCGACCGCCTCGTTCTCCTCACGGAGGATCTGGGCGTACACCACTCCGGCGGCCGGTTCCAGCGACAACCCGTCTGCCAGGCGAGCCTGGATGTCGCGGGCGAGATGTCCGGCCAGCCGTCCCATCGGGTACAGGTGGCGGCCGGTCAGGTCGTGCAGCTCCAGCAGTTCCACCACCGCCCGCGCCTCGCCTGCGCGCAGCGGCAGCATCACCACGCCGTCGGTGTCGTCCCGCAGATACTCCAGCACCCGGGCGTGAAGGATCCCCTGCTGTCGGCCGGCGAACCGCTGCTGCCACGGCTCGGGGACGGTATGTGAGAGGTAGGGGGCGAGGCGATCGGCCAGGCCGGGCCCGCCGCCAGGGGCGGCGTAGTAGGGGCGTTCGGCGCTGCCGGCGCTCGTCGGGTCCAGCAGCACGGCCGACACGAACGACCGCAGCCGGGCCGGACGCGGTACCTGGCCGTCAGCCAGCCACCGAGCGCAGGCCATCAACTCCGCAGGAGGCCGCGCCGGGTCACCGGTGAAGAAGTACCAGCCGGACACACAGTCCCAGCCCAGACCGCACAGACCCTCCGAAGTCAGCCGTTGGCCGACCGTGAAGCTGACCGACACGACCGCGTACGGCTCCTGGCCCTGGAGACCGTGGACGGCGTGCACCGCTGCTGGGACGCCGTCCTCGGTCAGCGCCACCGCCACATCGACGGCGTAGTGGCCCAAACCGTGCCGGACCCGCTCCGACTCCTCGCTCACGACTACTCCCACCCCGTCGACCGGCTCTGGCAGGGCTTCACGGTGACATACCTTCCGCCGCTCAGCCAGCGCGCCATCCGACTTTCGGATGGGCGCTGACGCCACGAATCACCACCCCAATCCGACCGGACACTGACGCCGTGCACCACGGCGCCGGCCACCCCCGCCACCCAGGCCGGGGTGCGTGGCGCCGGCCGCCCGGCCGTGACCGGCTGGGTCTCCATCCCGCGCTGACGCCCCGCCGAACACTCATCGCCCCGCCGCCCCTGCGCCTACCCGGTCGAAGGGGCGGCGGTACCCCCGCGACCAGCACCCCGATCCGCCGCACCCGAAGAAGAGGACCATGAAGCTGACCATCGTCGTCCAGAACCTGCAACGCGGCGCCCTGCTCGCCGGCGACGGCTCTCCCGAAGACCGCTGGCCGCTGCTCGCCGAGCGGATCGCCAAAGCCGACCCCGACCTGGTCCTCCTCCAGGAAGCCGAAGGCTGGACGGACTCCGGCCACCGCCAGCTCGTCCGCGCCGAACAGGACCTCGGCCTCGATGCGCTCCTCGCCCCCGCCCGCAGCGGCCGCGGCACCGCACTTCTCTACCGGCGCGAGACCCTGGGCCGCCGCACCAGCTGGACCACGGACCACACCACCGACGAGACCCACCACGGCTTCGGCACCGCGGGCTTCACCGTCCCCGGCCTGCCCGCCCCACTCGCCGTCACCAGCGTGCACCTCACCCCGTACAGCGCCGACCGGGCCGTCGCCGAACCCGACTTCGCCGCGTCGCGCACCTACCGCCTCGGCCCGTACTGCGTCCTCGGCGGCGACATCAACTACCCGCCGGCCGCGGGCCCCGACCCGGCCTGGGACCGCAGGCGCCCCTACAACCGCGGCTCCCGCACCCTGCTCTCCGACCCTGCCCTCGACCAGCAGCCCGCCCCCGACCGGCGCGTCGCCTGGAAGCTCGCCGCCAACGGCCTGGTCGACGTCGCCTTGCACCTCCACCAGCAGACCGGCGACGACGACCTGCTGCGCCGCACCGGCACCGACGACCGGATCGACCAGCTGTGGGTCTCCGCCCGGCTGGCCCCGGCCATCGACTCCTACACCCTGCTCGACGACCCGGACGGCGCGAGCGACCACCACGGCCTGGCCGTCGCCCTCGACACCGCCCGCATCGACACCACCCGCCCCTGGACGTACCGGTGACCAGCCACAGCTTCGGATAGCGACGCTGCCCACCACCGCGCCCGCCGCCCCGCGCCAGCCAGGCCGGTGCGGCGGGCAACGTGGTGCGCGGCGCGGCCGCCCGGCCGACACCGACCAGATTGGAGAACCTGTTGAACACGACGCCCCCCACCGGCAACCTCGCCGCCGCGACCTTCGAGATCACGACCTTCGGCACGCTCCACCAGGACCCGCCGCCCGGTGACGCCCTCACCGTCGATCTGACGACCGCTCTGAGGAACCCGCCGGAGGACCCCACCGTGCGCGATCAGATGATCAACTCCACCGGCCTCGCCCAGTTCGTCCTCGACTACGTCCTCGCCACCCCCGGCGCCCGCGAGATCGTGGAGCGCACTGTGCGCCGGGCTCTGGCCCAGCACACCGCGCTGCCCGGAGAGACGGTCCGCATCCATGTCTATTGCCGCGGTGGTAGGCACCGCAGTGTCTCCGTGGGCCGCCAAACCGGCCGACTGCTCCAGGAGCTCGGCGCGACCGTGACTGTGATGCACCGCCACGTCCACCTGCCGGTCCAGGAGAGCACCCGGTGACCACCCCGACCGCACACGACAACGGGTCCGGCGGCAGATGCGTGTTCTGCGCGATCGCCGCCGGCCTCGCGCCCGCACAGATCGTGGCCCGCTGGCCCGAGGCGTTGGCCATCGTCCCGCTGAACCCGGTCACCGACGGGCACCTGCTAGTCCTGCCAACGCGCCACGTCCCCGACGCCGCGTACGACCCGGCCGTCACCGCCCTGACGATGCGCCACGCCGCCGAACTCGCCCAGACCGCGGGCCCGGCGAACCTGATCACCAGCATCGGCGCCGAGGCCACGCAGACCATCCGGCACCTGCACATCCACCTGGTCCCGCGCCGGGCCGCCGACGGCCTCCACCTGCCCTGGACCCACGCCAGCGGCACGGCCGGGCCACAGGCAGTCACCGACGACCCCACCGGCGCCCGGATCTGACCCGTCCCGGGCACTGACACTGCCCACCACCCCGCCCGCTCCCGAGCCCGCCAGGCCCGGGCGGCGGACGCGGTGGTGCGCGGCGCGGCCGCCCGGCCGGACACCGACCTCGGAGGCACCCCGTGAACACCGCCCGCACCGCCCGCTTCGCCGCCGCCTACGCCCTGCTCCGCGCCGGAGCTGACATCGGTGACCACCTCGTCCAGAGTGATCACTGCGCCCGTACCAAGGGCGCCACCGACACCGCCCCCGTCACGGGCGACGACGGCACCGTCCACGGCACCGCCGCCGGCCGCCGCGCCTGCGCGATCCACTGCCTGACCTACTCGGCCACCCAGGCCGCCGCCCTTCTGCTCGGCGCCCGCGCGCTCGGCCTGCGCCTGCGCCCCGGCCCGGTCACCGCCGCCCTCGCGATCAGCGGGCTGACGCACTACGCCATCGACCGCCGGGTGCCGGGCGGCCTCCTTCAGCGGTTCGCCGACGCCACCGGCAAGGGCGGCTTCTACCGCCTCGCCGACCACGGCATCAACGGCGCCTACTGCATGGACGCCGCCTGCCACCACGGCTTCGAGACCATCGCCGCCGCCGTCCTCGCCCGTTGACCGTCACCGGGGGCCAGGCCCCCACACCGGAAAGGACCTTGTCCGCCATGGCCGACCGGCGAGACCGCATGACCCCCGACAACCGCGCGATGCCCGCCGCTCACGCCCCGATCGCCCGGGGGACCCTGGTGGTGCTGATCGGCCCGGCCGGTTCCGGCAAGACCACCTACACCCACGCCATCCCGTCCAGCCAGGTCGTCTCGCTCGACGACCTGCGGGCCCTGGTGACCGGAGGCGACGCCGGAGACCAGAGCGCCACGGCCCAGGCAGTCCAGACCCACGACCTGGTCCTCGAAGGCCGGCTGCTCCGAGGCCGAACGGTCGTCTGCGACTCGACGAACGTGGAACAGGCCGTAAGGGCGCGGCTGATTGAGCGGGCCCGCCGCCACGGCCGGCCCCTCCTGGCGATCGTCCTGACGACGCCGCTCGACCTCTGCCAGCACCGAAACTCGCTCCGCCCGCCCAACCGACGGGTGCCGGACGACGTCGTGCGCTGGCAGCACCAACTCGCCGCCGAATCGCTCCCCGGCCTGACCGCCGAGGGCTTCGACGAAGTGCGGATCTACCCGGCAGTCAGCCACTCCGGGCACTGACGCTGCTCACCACCACACCCCGCCCCGCGCCCGCCAGGCCCGGGAGCGGGGTGCCGTGGTGGGCGGCGCGGCCACCCGGCCACCGGCCGCCTGAACCGACCGGCCCTACTCCACCGGAGAGCCCGTTGCCGTACGTACCCGACGTCCCCGACCTGTCTCCGCCGACCGTCACGATCTGCGGAAGCACCCGCTTCTGGGAAGCCATCGCCGAAGCCGCGTTCCACGAGACCGCCGCCGGTCGGATGGTGCTCGCCCCGGCCGTCAACATGCGTGACCACCACCCGCTCTGGGCCGACCCGGCGGCCGCCGCCACCCTCAAGAGCCGCCTCGACGCCCTGCACCTGGCGAAGATCACCTGCGCCGACGAGGTCCTGGTCGTCACCGACACGACCCTCTACCTCGGCGAGTCCACCCGACGCGAGGTGCTGTTCGCCGAAGCCTTCGAGGTGCCTGTCCGGTACTGGATCGCAGGCCTCGGCCGGGCCGGGACCACCAGGCTCGACACCACCACCGCCCGCGAGCGAGCCGACCGAGGGTGGAAGGCCGCCTTCGACCAGCTGACCGCTGCCAGTGCGGCCGGGCCCGACCACGAAGACCTCATCGCCCTGGCCGCCGTCGACCTCGCCGTCGCCGACCACGGCTTCCACGCCACCGTCGCCGACGCCATGACCGCGGCCCGCACCCACCTCGGCACCCACCTGCAGCCGAGTGACCGGCTCGCGGCCGCACTGGCCACCCGCACCACCGGAACCTCCACCACCGACTTCCTCACCACCGCCCACCGACCCACGCCCTGACCACCCGCCACCAGAGAGGAAGCCCCGATGACCGAGACCCTGCGCACCCGCGCCATCCGCACCGCCCTCGACACCGCCGACAGCATCGCCATCGTCACCGCCGGAGCCGCCACCGGCCTCACCCCCTACCGCACCCTCACCGCCCGCCCGACCGAAATCCGCATCACCCTCGCCCTCGCCACCGGCACCCTCGCCGCCGTCCTCACCGACCACCACGCCTACAAGGCCCTCACCCCGCTGCGCCGCCGCCTCGTCGCCGAGCACCACACCGCGGTCTGTGAGGCGGTCCCGGCGCCGACCCGGGAGCAGTTGGCCGCCGACGTCTGCGCCGACGCCGCGCAGCGTGCCGCCTCCGGCGCGGCCATCCTCGACTTCAGCCACGGCGCCCTCACCGAGGCGGAGAACTGGACCGGGCAGCCGGACGGCAGCGCGACGTGCGAGCTGCCCGGCGGAGCGCACCTGCTGTGCGTCCCCTCCCCCGCCACCGACCACGGGTACGCCGGCCGCTCCTACCTCCTCGTGCGGGGCGAGGAGAAGCCGCTCGAGGTCCGCAGCATCAGCGAGCTGACCGTACTCCTGGACGAGCCTGCCGCCGACCCGGCGCCGCCCGCCGGCGAGCAGGAGGAGGGCGACCCGTGGGCCGCTCTCGGCCGGGCCCACGCCATCGCCGAACTCGTCGACCCGGCCCCCGACGGCGACGACCAGGGCGACGAGGGCGACGACGTCGACCACGAGGTGTAGGCCCACGCCGCCGACCTGCTGTAGCCGACCACTCCCGGCCGCCACTCATCCCACCTGACCACCCGCCACCAACCCGGCCCCGGCCCGCACCCCAGCGAGCCGGGGCCGACCCGCGAAGGAGACACTCGGACATGACCACTACCCCCGCCCTCACCCCGGCCGCCCGCCGCGGCCTCTTCACCACCGACACCGACCAGCGGCAGCGCCCCGGCACCCCCGAGCAGCCCTGGGAGCTCTGGCTCACCGGCCCCGACACGCTCCTGCCGATGCCCGACCTCGACGACGGCTCCCCGCTCCAGCCCGTCAGCCACGCCCTGGTCCTCCACCACGGCTACGCCTGGCACCGCACCGGAGCGGCCCAGCCGAGCGCCGGCGCCACCGTCCCCTCGCTCTGCTGGACCGCCAAGTGCAGCATCTGCGGCGACTCGCCCGAGGACGAGTTCATCCCCCACCACACCACCCCCGAGGCCGCCGCCGACGACGCCGTCGGACGCGACTGGGATGAGCTCCCCGACGGCCGGCTGGTCTGCGACCGGGACGACGACGCCCACGACACCGCCCGCGCCGAGGCCCGCACCGAGAGCGCCCCCGCCCCGGACGAGGACCAGCTCACCTTCCTGTAGGTCACCAACCTGACGGAGGACCACGTGCACCGCGTCATCACTCCTCGCTCCGACAGCCCGAGCAGCCAGGCCGTCGGCGTGGACTTCGACGAGACCCTGATGCTGGTCGACAGCCGCGGATGGATGGACGGCCAGCTGTACGGCGAGCCGATCCCCGGCGCCATCGAGGCCCTGCGCCTGCTCGCCGCGCACCGCGCTGTCTTCGTCTATACCGCCCGCCCCCGCCGATTCCACGAAGCCGTCGCCGAGTGGGTGACCCGATACAGCGGACTGGCGACCAGGGTCAATGACGACCTCGACCGGGCCTACTGGACCAAACGGAACGAGATCCTGGTGACCAACCTCAAGCTCGGCGCCGCCTGCTACATCTGCGACAAGGCCGTGCACTTCGACGGCGACTGGACCGCCACCCTCCCCGTCGTCACCCAGGCCATCGGCCTGGATCGCATCCACGGCCGCGTTCCGGCCTGACCCCGAGCACAAGAAGGGGCCCGCCCCCGCCGGCGTCAAAGCTGGCGGGGGCGGGCCCCTTCGTGTTGAGGATCTTTACGCCGTAAAGGTCTCCTTGGTGAGGCCCATGCCAGCGGCGATACCCCGGTACTCGATCGCCGGCGCGCTGTTCGGTGCATACAACGGGATGGCGGTCTGCGCGGAGTAGGCCTCAGCGACCTTGGTGCTGCGCCGCACCGACGGGCTCAGCACCAGCTCGCCGTAGGCCTCGCGCAGCTGCGCCTCCGAGTCGCTGTACACCTTGCCCTGGCTCTCGTGAGAGACGGACTCCCCTATCACGATCCAGTCGATCCCGAGGTTGATACCGAGCGGGCCGAAGGCCTTGTTCATCTCGGTGAGCGTGGACTCAAGCTCGGTAAGTGCGCGGGCCTCCTTCTCCTGCGACTTCACGCAGGCCATGACCTCAACCCTGTCCTTGTCGGCAAGAAGCGCACCCTTGGTGGTGAGCTTCAGGTCGCCGGGGCAGTCGATGAAGATGACATCGAAGCGGCCCATGACCGCGGTCATCAGCCGGCTGAACCACATTTCGCGGAGCATCACACCGGCGAGCTTGTCGTCCAGTTCCTTGAGCTTGCGCGAGCCGGGTACGAGCCACAGCCCGGGGATGACCGGTCCGCTCTCGCCTCGGCGGGCGGGGATGACCGCTTCGTCGAGGGTGGCGAGGCCGTCGACCACGTCCCAGAGTGTGGCGATGTTCTCGTCCGCATCCGGGTCGTCGCAGCCGAGGATGTGGGCCAGGTCCCGCTGGCTGTCCGCCTCGATGGCCAGCACCAGCAGGCCCTCCGTGGCGGCGGCCGCGGCCAGGGCGCTGACGGTGGTGGTCTTCACCGATCCGCCGCTCTCGTTCACGGCCACGATCACGCGGGTCGCGCGGCCCGTGTTCGCCGGGATCTGGAGAGAGTTCTCAGGGGTCGTCATCGTGATCTCCGGATCTTTACGCCGTAAAGGCGGGGTCGTCGTCCAGCAGGCGCAGCTCCGCAGCCGTCGCCTCATAGGCGGCGTGCTCGACCAGCCAGCCGATGTAGGGGCGGTCGACACGTGCCGGGGTGCCGGTTATGCGCAGCTCGCACTGGGCGAGGGCGATCGCCAGGACGGCCTGGCGGGGGTTCGCCGTGGCCGTGGAGGCGAAGGAGGACCCGGGCTCGGCGTCGCCGTTCACGGCGGCGAGCCACTGCCCGGCGAGCCACTCGGCAGTTCCGTCGTCGCTGGCGGGGCTCCTGAGGGCGGAGAGAACCACGGCGGTGTCGTCGGCCGGAGTGCCGGTCAGCGCCGCCTGGCACGCCGCGCGCCGCGCGCCGACGGCCGGGTCGCTGTCAGGCTTGGCCGCGGCCTGGCGAGGGAGCCTGGCCTTCGAGGCCTTGCGGGGAGCTGCCTTCTCGGTGGGCTTGTCGACGCCCTTCTCCTGGGAGCGGGTCCAGGCCTCCCGCTGGGCCGCGTGGTCCTTGATCTTGCCCAGGTCCCGGGCCTGCTCGATCGTCATGCCCCCGGCCTTGAAGGCATCAAGGACATCGGGCGCGAGGTTGGCCAGGCGCCGCCGCTGCGACACCCACCCCTCACTCTTGCCCAGGGCCGCGGCCACGGCCGCATAGGTCCCGAGGAGCTCCTTGAGCTCCTCGATCGTCTCGAGTTCCTCCAGCGCGGAGAGATCCTCGCGCTGGATGTTCTCCGTCAGCGCGAGGACCAGGATCTCGGTACGGGTCGTCGCAGTGGTGTTGATAAGGACCGGAACCTCGGGCAGGGACGCCATTTCCGCGGCGGCCAACCGCCGGTTCCCGTTGATGACGACGAACGGAACTGCCGCGACGCGGTCCACATGCTCTGGGTAGGCCGCCGCATAGACCGAGGACGGGATGATCGTCAGGGACTGGGCGATGCCGCCCCGCCGGATACTGTCAGCCAGTTCCTCGAGGCGAGGCAGAGTGCCCCGTGGATTTGCGGGATTCGGAGCCAGCTCACTCAGGAGCGCCGTAACCTTCGGGCCCGCTCCCGGCTGTGCTTGCTGCTGTTGCTGCCTCAGACGGCGCCGCTCTGCGAGGGACAGGTTGTTCTGCAGGCCAGGAGTGGTTTGTGACACGGGATCTCCGGAGATGGTGGTGCAACTCCGAAGGAGACTATCCCCTGCCCTGACCTCTGCGGGTCAACGGGCGGTCTTTACGCCGTAAAGACGCCACGGAGCTTGGAGGGCCACAGCAGTGGACCCCTTGTCTGTCCAGGTGCCGGAGGTGTGCAGACCCGACGGTCCACTCGGTCAGTCAGGAAGGCTGGCGGGCGGCGGGCAGGAGCCAGCTGTTCTCGGGATAGTCGGGAACCCTGGTGCGGGGTGTGCCGCGGTAGTTGAGGTACATGCCGGTCAGGACGGTGACCTTGGCGCGCAGGACCCAGGGGTCGAGCGGCTTGACGATGAAGTCGACGGCCCCGGCGCCGTAGCCGCGTAGCGAGTTCTCGGCGCTGTCGCCGATCGCGGTGACGAAGATGATCGGGATGTCGCGGGTCTGCGCGCGGTTCTTGATCTGGACGGCCGTCTCGTAGCCGTCCATCCCGGGCATCTGCACATCCAGGATGATCACAGCGATGTCGTTGTGCTGGAGGAGCGCCTTCAGGGCGTCCGGGCCGGACGCGACGGCCAGGACCTCCCAGTCGCCGGCCGCGAGGACGGCTTCGAGCGCGACCAGGTTCGCGGGCTGGTCGTCGACGATGAGGACCCTGGGCCTGCTGGCGGGGGTCCCGGCGGGGATTGGGGGCTCGAGGCGCGGTGGGTCCTCGCCGGCCTGCTGCTCGGCTGCGACCAGCTGGCGCTCCAGCAGCTCGCAGCGCGCTTCGGCGGCGAGCTGCCGGCGAAGCGCCTCCGCCAGCTCGCCTTCGAGACGGGTGACTTCTTTCTTCAGCGCCTGTCTTTCGAGCAGTAGATCGTCTCGGTTGCCGGCGTAGATGGTGACCTCGTCCGCGCGGGCGCGTTCCCGCGCCCAGTCGATCTCCAATTGGTTGAGGCGCAGCTCCAGGTCGGCGATGCGGTGGTTCTTGTCGAGCAAAGCCTCGCCCAGGACGTCGCTGTGGGCGGCGGACCGCCTGGACAGGCGATCGGCCTCGGCCAGCTGGAACTGCAGCTGCTGCACAGCGTGGTAGACGGAGGCGCTGGTCCGCTGCGCGGCCGCGTGCAGGGAGCGCAGCAGCTCGATCGTTTCCATGGTCGCGACGCTGCCGCGGTCGGCGCCGACATCGGTGAGCAGGTCCTGGACGAACTGCCAGGGCGGGATCCGCTGACCGGACAGATAGCGGGAGAGCGCTCCCGGGCTCAGGTGCCGACGGGCGCTGTATCGGCGCATCGACACGGCAGGCCGAAGTCCCGCGAACAAGCTGCGCAGGGCCTCGGCGAAGGCGCGGCACTCCTCGTTCAGATCCGGGTTCAACGGCTGGAGGCTCCCCACTCGGCTACCTCCCGGTGTCTCATGGGTCTCCACGACGCCACCATCCTCGCAGTATCGGACGGGCCGTGGCCCGGGAACCGGAGTTCCCGGGCCGCGCCGGGGTCAGGACGTGGACGTCGTGTCCGTGGGCTCCTTCTCGGGGCCGGCGACGAGCTGGTTGACGACCGGAACGCTGACGCCGAAGGCGCCGACGCCATACAGGACGCACTGGGCCAGGTGCACTCCCCCCGCAGCGGCCAGGATCCCCGCACCGATACCTGCGAGCATGCCGATCATCAGCACCAGAGCCGCCCTGGGCGACAGCAGCGCACGCTGCACCTTGAACCTCCTCGATCCGTGGCGACCCGCGTCGGCCACGACCTTGCCCGCCAGCCGGAGCGGTCTGACGGTGCATCACAGAATGGCGCTGCCGCGAGCCGTTGCGCCTCTGTTTCCGGGCCGGAAACACTAGGTGGCAACAGCGGAGCCAATCGCCGCAGGTAGGGCCCCGCCCTCGTCGGCTGCAGTGGGGGATCAAGGGGCACAGCCTGCCCGCCGCGGCGGTTGAGCAGGATCTGGTGTCAGTGGTGGTTGGGATGCTGACGGGCGACGGCTGTGCGGGGCGGCTGGCTGAGCGCCACAGAGATCCGGACGGAATTCCTCGAGGGCCCGCCGCAGCCTGGTTCGCCTTCGTAGCATGAAGTCCTTGCCGGGGTGCTGAAGTGGGGGCCGATGGACGGCGGGTACAAGGTCGATGTGCGGGCTCTGGTCGGTGGCTCGTGGGAGATGCACCAGGTCTCCCAGTCGCTTCTCGAGACCGTGACCCTGTTGGCGCGGGAGCTGGCCGCGGTGGGCGCCATGATCGGGGACGACGAGGCGGGCGCGGTCTTCGCGAAGGTCTACAAGCCGGCCGCGAAGACGACCGTCAACCAGCTCGCGAACGCGTGCCACTTCGTGGGCAAGGGCGCGGAGACGCTGCTCGCCAACGCCACCAACTACCTGGCCGCCGAGGACTCGGTGGCGGGCAAGCTGCTGGAGATGAACGGTGCCGCGACCGGGGGACCCGACCTGTCCAAGCCGTGGCAGACGGCCGGCCAGTGCGCCCCCGATCCGCGGGGGATCGGCGAGCAGCTGGGTGAGTCGGTCGGCCGGACCGGCGGTGTCGACAAGTGGGTCTGGGGGGAGCGGTTCCGCGGTGACGCGGGCGGCCTGCGGAAGGCCGCGCAGACCTGGCAGGCCGCTCACCGGCTCGTCGTGCAGGCGCTGTCCGACGCCCAGGACGCGTGGCGCACCGTCGGCGGGATCCACGAGGGCCCGACCGCCAAGGCGATCAACGATTTCTTCATCGCGTTCATCGGCAAGCAGGACTATCCGGCGCGGCCGGGCGACGACCACACCCTGCTGGCGAACCTCGCCTCCGCGTGCCGGCAGCTGGGCGGCGCCTGCGAGAGCTACGCGAAGCACATCGAGGACAGCGCCAGCGCCTTCAACGGCCTCTTCGACGCGCCGTGGGACAACCCGATCTTCGGAGGCAACGGGAACGACGGCGGCCTGAAGTCCAAGGTCCTCGCCGACACGCAGATCCTGTCCCTGGGGGAAACCGCGCACGTCCTGGACAGCACCCAGCAGCGCGTCAAGGTCCCCCAGGGGCAGCCCGCCCCGCCGGCGCCGCCAGGGCCCGGCTTCCCCTGGGTGGTGCCGCTGCCCCGGATCCCGCTTCCGCTGCCCGGTCCGATGCCGCTGGTCCCGGCCGTCTACACCCCCGTCAACCCGGCGATCCCCCAGCGCACCCCGGTCCCGCCGCCCGTTCCGCCGAAGCCGGGGTACCCGCCACTGACCCCCACCGAGCTCGCCGCCTTCCAGCAGTGGAAGTCCGGGCTGACGACCGGTGGCTTCTCGGGCGGCTCCCCAGCCGACAAGTACTACCAATGGGACGTCGCCGGCTACCCCGAGTACCAGATCCCCATCGTGCCGCTGAAGGCCGGCAGGGAGCCGTACATCATGGCCGACGGCCTGCGGGAGAGCGACGGCATGATCGTCGAGGCCAAGTACGTGCGCGACCCCGCCAAGTGCTACCGCACGCTGGACGAGCTGGAGAAGTCCCAGCGAGGGGAGAGGAGGTCCAAGCCCAAGTTCTTCTTCGAGAAGGACGACGAGGAGCTCCAGAAGTACGCCGCCGCCATGAACGACCCCCGCAACGCCCAGCTGCGCGGCGTGGAGATCGTCACCAACGACCCCAACACCGTGCCCTACTGGAACGTGATGCTGGCACTCAACGGGGCGAAGGGGTACGCCCGCTACGTCCCGCCCGGACCGCTCACCACCAACGCCACCCCCACCGTCCCGTCCCCCGGCACGGTCTAGAGAACTGAGGCGCCCACCGCATGGCCCCCGAGCAGCCCTACCCGTTCTCCATCGAGGAGGACGACAGAACCATGTTCATCTTCACCCCGCCCGCTGGCGGCACCTGGCGCCTGGACGCCGGCCGCTTCACCGAGGCACTGCGCCGCCGGGAGGGCGAGAACGCCTTCGTGCACACCAAGGCCGACGGCGGGGCCTACGGGCCGCGCAGCGAACACAGCTGGTGGTTCGACTTCACCGTCGCCGGCGTGACCCACGAGGGCATCGGCGCGGGCGCCGCCGGCGACCACGAGGGCGTGTCCCTCAAGGACGCCACCGCCGCCGTCGCGGCCGAGTTCGCCCACTGGGTATGCGAGGAGCTCCTGCCACCTGGCGCCGCGGTCGAGTTCAACTCGGAGATCGGGCTGGAAGCCGGCCTCGACGACGGGGTTCTGACCCAGCACACCGTGGCCGACCTCGAAGCCGTCTTCCGCGGCCACCTGGCCGACCTGTAGCGACCGGCACCTCCTGAGGTCCCGCGGCCGACAACCGGGCAGTGCATCGCACCCCGTCGGCCGCGTCGTCTCATGACGTCCTGCCCTGCTCGCCCGTGCGCACCGATGCCCTGGCGGGTCAGGATGCGCGCCGAGGTCGGCTGGCTTCTTCGAGGGCGTGCTGGAGTTGGTCGCGGGTCATGGTGGAGCGGCCGGGGATGTCGAGGTGGGTGGCGCGCTGGTATAGCTCGGTCTTGGTGAGAGCGGACAGCTGGCGCTTGCCCGTGGCGCTGGTGCGCTTCGTGGTGCTCTTGCCGGTGGAGGCCTTCGTGGAGGTGCTCTTCTTGCCGCCGGCTGCCTTGGGGGAGTGGCCGGTGCGGGCGCCCTTGGCCCGGCCGGTGGTCTTTCTCGGCTGCTCGGTCGCGCCTTCGTCGGCGGGTTTGCGGGCGCCTTCGAGGCTGCGGCGCAGGGCGTCCATGAGGTCGATGACGTTGGTGGCCTCGGGGGCGGGGCCGGTGGAGACGGCGATCTCGCGGCCGGCGAGCTTGTCCTCGACGAGCTTCTTCACCTGCTCCTCGTAGGTGTCGTGCCAGTCCTCGGGCTTCCAGTCGATCGCGAGCATGCCGATCAGCTGCTCGGCGGTCTTGAGCTCCTGGGCGGAGAGCTTGACCTTCTCCGGCAGGTCGCCGACCTCGGTGCGGGCGTCGCGGACCTCGTCGGCGAAGTGCATGGTGTGCAGCTCCAGCATTCCCTGCTCGGAGCGCACCGCGGTGAGGTACTCCTTGCCGCGCATCGCGAACATCGCCAGCCCGGCCTTGCCGGCGTGGTCGAGGGCTTCGACGAGGAGCGCGTAGACCTTCTGGTACTCGGTGCCGCGCGGGCCGAGGTAGTAGGTCTTGTCGAAGAAGATCGGGTCGACGTCGGCGAGGTCGACGAAGCCGGCGATGTCGATGGTGCGCGAGCGGCCGGGAGAGATCTGCTCCAGCTCCTCCGGTTCCACGATCACGTACTCGCCCTCGGCGACCTCGTAGCCCTTCACGATCTCCGAGAACTCGACCTCTTCGTTCGTGCGCTCGTTCACGCGCTTGGTGCGGACCCGGTCGGAGGTGCCACGCTGCAGCTGGTGGAAGCGCACGTCGTGGCTGGAGGTGGCGGTGTAGAGGGCGACCGGCACGGTGACCAGCCCGAAGGTCAACACCCCGGTCCACACGGGTCGGGCCATCACGGCCTCCCTTCCTCGCACCGCGGGCCGCGTCCGGCAGCGGCAGACGGCTCACCGCCAGGGTCACCGCCGGGCCCGCGGCTCGCACGCGGTGCTGGGCCGACGGGCGTCGCTGCCCTGCTGGGCCCCGCTCGGAGGCGGCGACGACGGCCTACCCCACGCCTGCGCATCACCCCGCCCGCCCAAACCCCCGGCGTCCCGCACGGCCGGCTGATCGTTCACCGGCCCGTGCGGCCGCCGGCCTCCAGATCCCGCAGACGCTCGGCCGCGGCCACGGCCGCCTCGCTCGCCTGCCCCGCCCGGTCCTTGGCCCGCCTCGCCTCCTCCTGCGTGGCGAGCACCCGCTCCTCGGCCCGGGCGAGAACTTCCCGGGCGCGCTCATCACGCCGCTCGGCGGCGACGAGCGCGTCGCGGGCCCGCTCTGCCTGCTCCCGGGCCTGGCGTCGGGCGGACTCGGCGTCGGCGAGCACCCGCTCGGCGCCATCGCGACGGCCGGCCGCCTCCCGCTCGGCCACCTCCGCCGCCCCTCCCTCCCGGCGCGCCTGCTCCAGCGCGCGCTCGCGTTCCCGGTCGCTCCGGCGCTGCCCGGCCTCGGACCGCTTTGTCCGACCGGCTGCTGCTTCGGCCGCCCGGGGTGACTGCGACGAACCGGCCGCCGGTGACGGCCGGGCGCCGCGCCCCCGCGCCGGTTTCGCCTGGGCGGCCACCGCCGGCCCGCCTGTGGCTTCCGCCGCCCCGCCCGGAGCGCCGGGCGCCGTGCCGGGCCAGGCCACCGGCTCCAACGGCACCACGAGCCGGCCGACGGCGTACGCGTTCCGCGGCGCCCTGATCGGCGAGCGCCGCGTCCAGCGTGCGCTGCACCTCTTCGGCGGCCTCCGCACTCAGCGGGTGCCCGGTCTCCTCGGCCAGCCGCCGCGCCCGGTCGAGCAGCGCCCGCACCAGCTGCCGACGCCGTTCACCCAGAGCGCGCAGTCGGTCGCCGGCGAGCTGGTCCTGGGCGGCCCGCAGCTCCTGTCCGAGGTCGAGGAGGTCGGCGACGAGGTCCCCGTGGTGGCGGGCTAGCTGGTTGGCGGCCCACGCGGCCTGGGTGGGGCGGCGCAGCGCGCGGATCCGCTCGGCGAGTGGGCGGTCGGTCTTCTTCAGCCCGTCGGCGTGGCGGTTGCGGGTGGCGGTGAAGTCGCCGGGGGCCTCGTATGGCCGGGCTCGGCGGCTGGGCACCTGGTTGGGCTCGGCTGCTGCGCGGCGGTCATCGTGCTCGGCCCACCCCGCTGCCGGAATGGTGGGTGTGCTGGTCGGGCGGTGCGTGTCGGTGGTGCTCTGTACGCTTCCCGCGCATACCCGTGGGGAGCGGGGCTTCGGGGAGGGAAGAGCGATGGCGGTGCGCAGGCCGGTCGACGGTGAGGTGCGTGTCCACTACCGACAGATCTATGTCGAGAGTGATCCCGGTAGCTCCGGCCCTGGCCTGGCGGAGGCGTTCGCGGGTCAGGACGCGGGGTTGTGCGGCGCGGCAATCCCCGGTGCGCTCTTCCTGGTGACCGGTCTGCACACCGGCAGCGTCCGCTTCACTGTCGAGGTGCACGACACGGAGCCGTCGCTGGATCCGGTCTGGGAGGACATCGTCGAGGTCTCTTTCCGTCCGGCCTCGCACCGCAGCAGGCTGGTGCAGTGGGCGGGCGAGGCGACTTGGGACCTGGACCTGGAGGAGCTCGACTACCGGGTGCGCTACTGCGCGCATGGCATGGACGAGGGCCGGGGACGGGACACCAGGCTTCCTGGCGAGCCGCTGGTGGACCGGTACCTCCTGCAGTTGTGGCCCGCCCCGCCGGGGCCGGAGCGCGTCCTGCGGCAGACCGCCGAGATCGCGGCCTACTGGCACGACTACGCCCGCCGGCTCCCGCCCCCTCCCACCGCGGAGGACCGCGCACGGGAACGGCGCGCGCAGGACGAGGCCACCCGACAGCGGCGGGAAGCCCTCGAACGGTGGCAGTGGGGCGGAACAGCGCCGAGCGATGCCCTGCGCGGTGTCGGTGGCAACGTCCGCGGCCTGCTGGCCTTCGACGCGCCCCTGGTCCATGCGCTCGAGGCCGCAGGACCACGGATCCAGCGACAGGTGGCACTGCTCGCCGCCCGACGGGCGTGTACGGTGGCCGGCCTTGCCGACCTCGACTGGGTCGCTGCCGCCCTCACCGCCCTCACTGACGGCAGGCCGCTGCCGCCGCCGTTCGACGATCCCGCGCGCATGTGGCAGGCCCTGGCCAGCGACCCGCGCGCTCCCCGCCGCACGGTCGGCCCGGCGATGCCACCCGAGAACTCCTCGTCCACCGGAACCCCGATCTCCTCCACACCGGTCCCTACCGAGGAACCCGGACCGTCCCGCCGGGTGTCGCAGTCGCACATGGCCTTGCCCGCGCTGCTCGGCGCCGCCGCGCTGGACCCGCTCCGGGCATCCGTGGAAGCCGTCCTCGCCGCCGTGGCCGCATACGGGGAAGACCACCAGGTCCTGCTGGAGGAAGTCTGGTCAGTCGTCAGCGGGCAGTGACAACCCCGACGGTGTCGCACACCACTCTCACCCTGTCCCCTCAGAACACCGTTCGCGACACCCTGAGAACGGCAGTGCCACCGCCTTCTGCCCGTCGCCGTCCACGGGCGTGCCCGGCCTGATGCCGAGGAAGCAGGCGAAGGCCTCGGGCGCGCTTTCGATCATGGCCTGCTGCTCCTCGGTCGTCGGACGGTCCCATCGACCGAGCAGGCGAGCCAGGCGGTCACGCACCCGCAGGCCTGGCACACATCGTTGCCGGTCCGGCCATCTCGCACCTCCCTGCCGACGGGGTGAGCTGCTTCTCTCCACGGTAGGCCCGGCTGGCGGCAGGCGGAGCTGACGTTTGATCACCCACAGAAGTTATCGAACAATAGTTCTATGACATCCGCAGTCCCGTTCTCCTCGGGGCCTGCGCAATCTACGGCTCGGCCTCCTCGACCTCGACCTCGCCGCGGCCCTCTCCCTGGCAGCCGAGACCACCTGGGCCGAGGCCCACACCTGCTACGCCGCCGCTCCCACCCCGGAACGCCCCGACGGCGCGGTCGTCGCGACCGTCGACCCGGTCCGCTGGAAGGGTCGGCCGGTCCGGGTCATCGACCTGACCCCCTGAGCCGGCGCCCCGGCAGGAGCGGGCCCGCTCCTGCCGGGGCGCGGGCCCGCTCCATGCTCGCCGCTCGGAGGGCGGACCGTACCTGCGGCCGTCTCAGAGCCCGTGTGCCGAAGCGCGGTAGCTGTCACCAGCCCGGCCGGTGAGCTGGGGGGAACCGCAGGATTCGGCGGGACAGTTGTCACCATTTGCGCGCGATACCCCCGGCACCGAGACATGGTGGGACTGACCGGGCAGGACCGGCACGGGCGGGCACCGCTCTCGGCACCCGCCCTATGCCGGCGCCCGCTGCCAGCGCTCAGCGCAATATCACGTCCGTGTGCTCGGCCGCGGCCCCCAACACCCGCAGGACGACGATCGTGCCCACGCTCCTGGCGATACCGACCAGGATCCGACCGCGCATCCGGTCCGGCGACCGCCACGCCGACCGCCCAGACCGCCGCACCCCCGTCGAACCGGGCATCACAGTCCGCCGACGCTCGACACCATCCCACCCCGCCACGCCCTGCTCCTCGCCGCGCGGCCTCATGTCCACCATGTCCTTCTTCCTCTCCATCACGTCCGTGTTCATGGGTGCGGACCAGGGCCCGGCTGCCGGATGTAGATGGTCACCAGCAGCCCGCTCGGTGGTCCGTGGCGTCGGAAGGTAGTGGTGGGAGACGGCGGGTCAAGCGGGTTCCGGCAGGGAATTCACGGAGCCGGCCAGGCGGTACACGGCGCACTGCGCGGGTCAACCCCGTCTCGACCAGGCCGGGAGCGCCTCCGGCCGCCGTCCCGGGGGCGGGACGGCGGCCGGACAGGCCTGAGGATGGGCCGCTACTGCGGGCAGGTGTCGAGCATCTCGGTCAGCGCCGTCTTCTCGGCGGTGGTAGTGGACAGGCCGTAGACGTGCTTGGTGTCGGTCCAGGCGCGGCTGTAGGTGCACCAGTACGACCGCAGCGGCGGGCGCCAGGCATCCGGGCCCTTGTCGCCTTTGGAGCGGTTCGAAGCGGCGGAGACCGCGATCAGCTGGCTGTGGGTTAGATCGTTGGCGAAACTGCTTGCGCTTGGCGGTGGTCCAGGCGTCGGCGCCGGCTGGCGGGGAGCGTCATTTCGAACGTGCCATAGTCCTCCGCCGGAGCATGCGGTGGTAGCCACCTCACCCGCCTACGGTGCGAGCCCTTCGATCCAGGCCGCCACATCCAGAGACCGTTGCAGCTCTGGGCCGAAGGCGTCCGGGTTGGCTTTGGCCAGGGTGCGGCGGATGGCGACGGCTTCTTCGACGGTGGTCAGGGCCTGGGTCCGCCGACCCACCTCACCGAGATTGACGGAGAGGTTGTTGAGGACGCCGGCGAGGTTGGGCAGGTAGGCGTCGGGGTTCGCCTGGACCAAGGCGCGGTAGTGGTCGGTGGCCTCTTCGACGGCGGTCAGGGCCTCCGGTAGTCGGCCCGCCTCGCCCAGCCGGTTGGAGAAGTTGTTGAGGGCGCTGGCGAGGTCGGGCAGGTAGGCGTCGGGGTTCGCCTCGGCCAGATTGCGGCGGATGGCAACGGCTTCTTCGACGGCGGTCAGGGCCTCCGGTAGTCGGCCCGCCTCGCCCAGCCGGGCGGAGAGGTTGTTGAGGGCGCTGGCGAGGTCGGGCAGGTAGGCGTCGGGGTTCGCCTCGGCCAGGGCGCGGTAGTGGTCGGTGGCCTCTTCAACGGCGGTCAGCGCCTCCGGCCGTCGGCCTACCTTGGCGAGATTGACGGAGAGGTTGTTGAGGGCGCTGGCGAGGTTGGGCAGGTAGGCGTCGGGGTTCGCCTCGGCCAGGTTGCGGCGGATGGCAACGGCTTCTTCGACGGCGGCTAGGCCCTCCTCCCACCGGCCCGCCTCGCCCAGCCGGGCGAAGAGGTTGTTGAGGGCGGCGGCGAGGTTGGGCAGGTAGGCGTCGGGGTTCGCCTCGGCCAGGTTGCGGCGGATGGCAACGGCTTCTTCGATGGTGGTCAGGGCCTCCATCCGTCGGCCCACCTTGGCGAGATTGATGGAGAGGTTGTTGAGGGAAGTAGCGAGGTTGGGCAGGTAGGCGTCGGGGCTCGCTCCTACGAGGGTGCGGTAGTGGTCGGTGGCTTGTTCGCTGGCGGTCAGGGCCTCCGGCAGTCGGCCCGCCTCGCCCAACCGGACGGAGAAGGTGTCGAGGGCCCCAGCGAGGTCAGGCAGGTAGGCGTCGGGGTTCGCCTCGGCCAGGGCGCGACAGATGGCGACGGCTTCTTCGATGGTGGTCAGGGCCTCCATCCATCGGCCCACCTTGCCCAGGCGGTGGGAAAGGTTGTTGAGAATGCTGGCGAGGTCAGGGAGGTGGGCATCCGGGTTCGCGTCGGTGAGGGTGCGGTAGCGGTCGGCGAGGGTGCGGGTGAGGCGGGCGGCGGTGGTAGTCAGGCGGTGGCTGGTGTGGGGGAGTTGGTCGTGGAGTGCGGTGAGGCTGTCGAGTGGGGTGGCGGGGTCGGTGGCGAGGGTGTCGAGGGCGGCGGTGAGAGGGGCCGGGTGGTCGGTTTGGGTGGCGGTGGTGATGATGTGTGCGCCGAGTCGGCGGTGGTGGCGGACGCAGAGGTCGGTGAGGCGGGTGTCGAGACGGTCCTGGAAGACGGGATGGGTGGCCGCGCGGCTGTAGACGGTGAGAAGTTGCTCGGTCTGGGTGTCGTCGGCGCCGTCGAGGAGTTGGTCGGCGAGGTGGGGGTCGGCCAGGAGGGTACGGCCGGTGTGGCGTTCGGCGAGGCGGTCGGGCTGCAGAGCCCCCCAGGGCGCCGCTCCCGAGGCCGTGGTGGGGTAGAGGGTGGCGAGCCAGGCGGTGACCTGGTTGCGGCGGTCGCGGGGCTGGTCGGCGAGTGCGGGCAGGCGCCGCCACAGCAGGTCGGCGTGTTCGGGGTCGGTGGCGCCGGTGAGGTGGGCGGCGGCGAGCGCGGTCTGCAGGGTGTTCATGCTGAGGGCGGGTGTGAGGCCGCGTGCGGTGGCGCTGCTGTGCCAGTAGCGGGCTTCGTGGCCGAGCAGCCGGTCCTCGACGTCCTGTACGTCCTCGTCCTCGGTTCGGTCCGCGGGTTCGGTATGTGCGGTGTCGAGGAGGTCGGCGAGGGCGGTCATGTGGAGGGTAAGCGCATTGCCGTAGGCACTGTGCCGGGCCAGCTGCCGGGGCGGTTGCAGGGTGGTGGCGGCTACGGTCCAGTCGTGCCCGGCCATGCCCGGGACGGTGGGGAGCGTGGTGGCGAGGGCGTGCGCGGCGGCGCGGTAGTGGTCGGCGCGCTGGTCGGGGTCGTCCTCCAACGGGGTGAGGCGGTGGGTGCGGGCGGTGATGAGGTGGTCCTCGGCCTGCCGGCTGGCGTCGCGGGCCTGCTGCCACCAGTCACCGGCGGTGCGGGCGAGCAACAGGAGTTTGAACGGGCTGGTGCCAGGGTGGTCGGCGGCCGCGTCGACGAGCGCGCCGAGTTGTCCGGGACGGGTCTCGGCGTAGTCGAGGACGACCAGCAGGGGCTTCGCCGCCCGCCGCACCTCCAGCAGCTGTTCAGGACGGGCACCGGCCCGCGGCCACAACACCGTCCAGCCCCGGCCGATGAGTTCGCGGCCGAGGTGGTGGGCGAGGCGGGTCTTGCCCTGCCCTCCTGGGCCGTGCAGCAGCCATGCCCCGAACCCGTCTAGCCGCCACCACGCCTCCAGTTCGGCGAGCAGAGCCTCGCGGCCGTGGAAGGGGACAATCTCCCGCCCTGCTTCCAGCAGCGCCGCCGGTGTCACTGCGGCGCGCCGGGTGGCGGGGTTGCCGGTGGGGTCGGCGATGTCCTGGAACTCCACCGCCTCCAACCCGCCCGACCGGCCGCCCCCGTGTTCCGTGAGGGCGGTGCGGAAGACGGGGTCGTGGTGGAGGACGTAGGCGGGGACGACGTTGAGGCGGCCGTGGAAGGAATGGGCGCGGTCGGAGGCGACGACGCCGGTCAGGTAGCGGTCGCAGAACACCGCCGCCCCCGACAGACCGCCCCACGGCGACGTCCCGTCGCCCGGCCACCCCGCGCCGGAAGTCCGCAGATCCATGACGTACTGGTTGCCGACGAAGCCGCTGCCCGGGTTCACCTCCCCGTGCAGTTGCACGGCCTCAATGGCGCGGCCGGGGCGCTGGGCCTCGTCGGGCACACCCCAGGTCTCGCACACGGTGCCGGGGCGGGTGGTGTCCGGCCGCCCCCACTGGACGGGATCGGCGGGTGGCTGCCAGTGCGGCGAGTCGTCGACGAGGACGAGCGCCGCGTCGTCACGCCCGCCCGGCGTGCCAGCCCACACGACCCGGCCTTCCACGGTGCCGGTGCCAGCCGGTTGGAAGACCTTCACCCTCGTACCGACGGGTCCGGTGACGTGCGCGGAGGTCAGGACCAGGCGCCCGCCGACCGCGTACCCCGATCCGCGTCCGCCCGGACCGTTCACTCCGGCCAGCCGTACCCGCTCCACCCACGCCCCCTACCGCTCAATCCTGCGTACCGCCACGTGGCTGCGGCCGGACCAGGGAGCCGACTGCGGTCCGATTGTCAGCCGTCGATACGCCCGGTGCTGTCGCCTGGGCCCTCCAGGCCCGGGTCGGCGGAATGGACCAGGAGGTCGCCCCCGTCGGGGCGCTTGGGGGTGAGAGTGAAGGCGATGCGGTGGGTGCGGGCTCGGGAGAGGCCGGCCTCGGTCTCTGCCCCCACCGCGAACAGCTTGAACCCGGCCTTCGCCTTGGCGTCCGCGCGCAGTTCGACCTCGAACTCCATCTCCACCGGCCCCACCGCGAACACCACCTGCGGGTCGTCCCCCGCCCTCGCGGCTGCCTCCAACAGTTCGTCGCGCGCCGCCGCCACCGCATCCGCCAGCGGAACATCCATCAGACCCACCCCTTCAAGCACCTGCCCTGTTTATTTGCCGGTGCGGACACCGTAGGGGCCCACCCAAGCGTCTACGCAGGGAAAATACGACGTCGACCGGACCGGCCCACCCAACAGAACGCGGAGCGGGCCAGCCTACCGGGTCAGGTGGCTAGGCGCAGGTGTCAAGCATCTCGTTCAGAGCCGTCTTCTCGACGGTGGTGATGGACAGGCCGTAGACGTGCTTGGTGTCGGTCCAGGCCCGGGAGTAGGTGCACCAGTAGGAGGCGGCCGGCGGGCGGCCGCGGCCGCGATGTCGGAGAACGCCGTCGTGAGGTCCTTGCCGTGCCGGCTGAACACCCGGGCCCCCGGCCCGGTCGAGCAGGTCGCCCGCGAGCCGTCGAGTTTCCCCTGCACCACGTCGCAGCCGGCGCCGTCCGGAAGGCGTTCGATCGGCCGGGCGAGCGCCACTTCGACGACGGCCTCACGCCCCTTCCCCTACCCGCCCGACGGCCGGGTGAGCCGCGCGGGCGGAGCTTTCGCGTTCCGCTGACACGGCGGGCACGCCGCTTCTAGCCTGCGGGGATGACCACGATGGTGACCCTGCACGGCGGCCCGCTGGACGGCACGAGCACCCCGGTGGACCCGGACGACCCGGACCCGTGGGTGGCCGTCATCTGTGACGGCTGCGCCTTCCCGGGCGGGCGGAGTGTGTACGCGCCGGACGGGAGCGGCCGGTGGACCTGGGTCCGGGACCTGCCCTGGGAGGCGATGTGAGAGCAGGGCCGCCGTGACGTTTGGTCACTCGAACATCTGATCGAATAATGGGGGGTGACCGCCGACGTCCCCTTCTCCCGCCCCCTCCGCCCCCTCCGCTCGCCCGAGCGGCCGGGCGACGCCGTGCGGGCACCACGGGAGCTGATGACGCTCCCCGGCCCCTCCCGGGACGTGCGGCGCTGGCACCTGGTGGAGATCCGGCTCGCAGGACGGTGGCGGCCGGGGCTGCTCACGGTGTGGCGGCGCCCGCCCGGCAGCACGCGCTGGGTGGTCCACGTGCGATGGGACGACGACGCGGCCCCGTCTCGGGAACAGGCGTCCCGGGAACAGGCCTGGGGCTGGTTCCTCTACGACGAGGCGACGGTGCGCCCGCTGCCCCAGCCCGATGACCGTCCGCCGGTCCGGGCGCCGTTCCACGGGGCGTGGTGCGACGCGATTACTCTGCCGTCCGAACTCGCGGGCGCACCCGACCCGGACGGCGCGGACCGGTGCTGGCGCCTGGCGTGGATACGGACCGGGGGAGGCTGGCGCTCGGGTGTGGTTACCGCGCGCCGCCGCCCGGGCCCGGACGTGCCGTGGATCGCCCACGCCCGCTGGGGCGAGGACAAGCAGAGCGCCTGGCTGCTCTACGACCCGGCCGCCGTGAGGGTCCTGCCTCAGGTCGCCGAAGTCGGCGTCGACGGACCGGCGCAGTCCGCCGAACCCGCCGGGTCGGCCCCGGCCTGCGGCCTCGGACAGGCGGGGCAGCAGGCCACTGGATGAGGAATGCCGGCATCCCGGACCGGGGCCGGTCGGTCAGGAGTGGGCCAGGGCGTCGGCCCGCAGGAAGTCGAACAGCGCCTAGGGTTGTCCCGTAATTGATCTTCGGGCGTCTCGGGCGCGGGGCGATGCTCGGCGGGCGCCCGCCTCACGCGGCCTGGAGGAGGTTGTGCAGGCGGGCGATGCCGAGCATGGCGTGGTGGACGCCGTCGCCCTTGAGGCGGCAGTCGCGGAGGATCTTCCAGGTCTTCATCCGGGCGAAGACGTGCTCGACGCGGGCGCGGACCTGCTTGTGTTCGCGGTTGTGCTCGGCCTGCCACTCGGTGAGCTCGCCACCCTTGGGCCGGCGGTGCGGGATGACCAGGCCGGTGCCCGGGTAGCCGCCGTCAGCGATCGTCGTGGTCCGGCCGACCGCGTCCTTGGTGCCGGATTCCTCCCAGGCCTTGCAGTCGTTCCGGTTGCCGGGCAGGGGCTTGCCAACAGCGACGACCAGGCGGGTATGGGCGTCGATGACCACCTGATGGTTGGTGGAGTACCGGTAGTTCTTGGACTGCTCGGCGATCGTGTGGTCACGGGTAGGGACAAGGGTGCCGTCCACGATCAGCACGGTGCCCTTGCGGAAGCGTTGCCGCGGCTTGAGCGCGAGCAGCGGGCCGATGTGGTCGATGATGCGGTCAGCCGCCGACTTGGACACCCCGAACAGTGGCGCGAGCTGCCGCAGCGTCAGGTTGGTGCGCCAGTAGGCCGCGACCAGCAGGACCCGGTCCTCGAAGGGCAGACCCCATGGCCGACCAGGGCGGCCCGTGTCAGCGCCCTCGCGACGCAGCACTGTCATCAGCTTGCGGAAGTCGCGCGGGCGCAGGCCGGTGAACGGGGTTATCCAGGACGGCTCCGACGCCGTGATCACACCAGCCACTGACAGATCGTCTCATCTTTATCACCGTCGCGAGTATCGCCAGATCTGGCGGGACGCATCTCAGTAGCCCGGACGGTTCCGGCATGAGAGCCTCACGATCATGGCTGCTGAACACGAGGTAGGCGAGCTGCTGTACCAGCGCGGCTGGCGGACGGCCTTCGCAGTCGCTGAGAGGGTGAACGCGTGGGCCGCGCTGGTGAGCATCATCGAGCGCGGCTACGACGACGACGTCTACGAGTACACCAACGACCTCTATTGCCGAAACTGGCTCTACGAGGCGTGGATCCTCCTGGACGAACACATCGTCCAGCTCTGGACTCCCCAGATCAAAGCCCTGGACGACCGGTACAAGGCCGCGACCGTCGACGACGACGGCCAAGCACTCGACCAGTTCCACAAGCTGCCAGGCCCCGATTTGTGGTGGTGGCGGCGACACCCCCGCATCCTCACCGGAGACCTCGGGCGATCGCTTCGCTCCGCCGGCGCCATCGGCACCGACCCGGATGCTGCGTGACCCTCAGCCTGCTGCGTTACGGGACAGCCCTT